>CAIRWJ010000128.1 GCA_903882245.1 uncultured Microbacteriaceae bacterium
CGACCGTCGCGACGCATCATCTCGTGAGCCGACTCAGGGCCCCACGATCCGGGTGCGTACTGCTCAGGTTTGCCGTTCGTCGCCCAGAATTCCTCGATCGGGTCGAGCACTTTCCACGACAACTCGACCTCCTCGTGTCGAGGGAACAGAGGTGGGTCGCCGAGGAGGACGTCAAGTATGAGTCGCTCATATGCTTCGGGGCTCTCTTCGGTAAAGGCGTGTCCGTATCCAAAATCCATTGTCACGTCGCGAACCTGCATCCCAGCCCCAGGTACCTTTGAGCCGAATTTCATCGTGACTCCTTCATCTGGCTGCACGCGAATCACCAGTGCGTTTTCGGAAAGGCTCGAGACCTGACTTTGCTCAAACAGGTATTGAGGGGCGCGCTTAAATACAACCGCGATTTCCGTGACGCGGCGACCGAGCCTTTTGCCGGCGCGCAGATAGAACGGAACACCGCTCCATCGTCGCGTGTCAATATCGAGTCGCATCGCAGCAAACGTTTCGGTGACGGAAGTGGGATTCATTCCCTCTTCATCGAGGAACCCTGCAACCTGAACACCTCCCTGCCAGCCGCCGGCATACTGACCTCGCGCGGTGGCGGTTGACAGGTCGTTGGGGAGTTTGATGGCCGAGAGAACCTTTTCCTTTTCTGCTCGAAGGTCTACTGCGTCGAACGAGACAGGTTCTTCCATCGCGGTGAGCGCCAGAAGTTGTAAGAGGCGGTTCTGAATCACGTCTCGCGCAGCACCGATGCCGTCATAGTATCCAGCACGACCGCCAACTCCAATGTCCTCAGCCATTGTGATTTGAACGTGGTCAACGTAATTCGAGTTCCAAATCGGTTCGTAAAACATATTGGCGAATCGCAGCGCGAGGATATTCTGAACCGTTTCTTTGCCGAGATAATGGTCGATGCGAAACACGGAATCTGCGGGAAAAACAGATTCCACCACTGCGTTGAGTTCGCGGGCGGTCGTCAAGTCTGACCCGAAAGGCTTTTCGATCACTACTCGACGCCATTCGTTCTCTTTAGGTGTCGCGAGCCCCGAGCGCCTCAGTTGCTCCGTTACCAGCGGGAACGAACGTGGCGGAATAGACAAATAGAACGCGTGATTTCCCATCGTGCCGCGCACGTGATCAAGTTCAGCTATGGTTGCGACGAGTCGATCGAAGGCCGCGTCGTCGTCGAAGTCGCCCTCGACGAAGCGAATTCCTTCAGCCAATTGTCGCCATACGTCTTCCCTAAAAGGTGTTCGAGCGTATTTGGTCACGGATTCGCGGACGACCGCCAAGAAGTCCTGATCCTTCCACTCGCGCCGCGCAAATCCAACCAACGCGAAACCGGGGGGAAGTAAGCCTCTGTTCGCGAGGTCGTACACGGCGGGCATCAACTTTTTGCGGGATAGATCGCCAGTTACTCCAAAGATGACAAGGCCGGAAGGACCGGCGATTTGACCTAGTCGACGGTCGTTCGGGTCTCGTAAAGGATTGACGAAGGTCACGTATCCGCCCCAAGGCGACGAAGTAACGCAACGAGAGCGGTGAGATTCGAGAATCCTTGGACAGTCAGCGTCAACACGGGACGGTGGTGGTGGGCGAGTACGCTGGCGTCCCCGAGGGCTTGTGCTTCGAGCAAAGCCCCGAACGTGAACGGTTGGCCAGGAATCGCTCGGTCGTTCGCGCGTTCGACAATCTGGATGAAGACTCCTTGCGCCGGCCCGCCCTTGTGGTATTGCCCGGTGGAGTGAAGGAAACGTGGACCCCATCCGAACGTTGTCGGACGACCACCACTCGCGGCAGCGATTGTGTCACGAACTGTTTCGAGCCCTGATCCAGCGTCCCGATCGGCGTAGGCGTGGATAGACACGTAGCCGTCACGCGCAACGAATGACAGAATCTCGAGCACTGCTCCAGCCGTGTTCGTCGCGGACGGTTGGTAACCAAGCGCGCTCATCGTCACGGCACCGTCGGTTGCGAATGGTGCCTGCGCCTCTGGAGTTCCGTTGAGGAAGGTTCGCGACGCAATCTTGGCCGATTCGACATCTGGCTGGTCAAACGGGTTGATACCGAGGAGTCGACCCGCAACAGCGGTTGAAACCTCCCAGAGAATCAACTGTGATCCGAGAGGCCCTGCGACGGTCACCGAGTCGCCCGATGCATCTTCAGTGATATCCAGGATGTTCACGGGAAGAAGGTCGAAAGCCGAAAGATCTGGAGCGCGCGGCTCTAGCACGACCGGAAGAACACCGGTGTTGCCTTTACCAGTGGACTCGGCGACAAGTTGCTCGATCCACTCTCCGAGTCCGACAATGGAGGATTTCGTTGACACGATTCCGATCTTGTCTCGACGAGGTAGTGTGCCGGCCATGGCAGCTCCGAGGTTTAGGCCGGGGTTCGTCTCGTCGTCCGTCAAGAGTGCGGGAAGAGCGGCGTCCGCGTCGTCCAAAAGCACGTCGATGTCCACTCCGGCGAG
>CAIRWJ010000129.1 GCA_903882245.1 uncultured Microbacteriaceae bacterium
CCAGCGGTCTAGTAGGACGATTTCGTCGTCCCGGACCTCGCGACCCAATTCGATGCCTGCGGCGGTGCGACGAGCGATACGAGCGATTTGGTCCCACGTCTTTTCTACGGTTGCGGACGCGTCGATTCCCACGACAGTGTGTGCCCGATTGGAGTGGGCAAATCCGGCAATCATTCCACCTTGCGATGAACCCGTGACGGAACAGACGATGAAGTTGTCGAAGCTAACGCCAAGTTCCTTCTCTTGGTCTTCGACCTCGAAAGCCCAACCGGCGAAACCGTGTCCACCAAGCTCATGGTCGGATGCTCCAGCGGGGATTGCGTACGGCTTCCCGCCGCGAGCCTCGACCGACTCGATTGCTTCTTCCCACGACTTACGGAACCCGATATCGAATCCCGCCGAGTCGAGTCGAACGTCGGCACCAAGTATGCGACTCAACAGGATGTTGCCCGTCTTCTCGTAATTGACTTCATCCCAATCAACCCAGTGTTCTTGGACGAGAACTGCGCGAAGTCCTAACTTCGCTGCGACCGCAGCCACCTGACGTGTGTGATTAGACTGCACGCCACCGATCGACACGAGAGTGTCGCATCCCTGGTTGATGGCGTCGGCCGCGAGGTATTCCAGCTTGCGCGTCTTGTTTCCGCCAAATGCGATCCCTGAATTGACGTCTTCTCGCTTTGCCCACAGAGCGACCTTGCCACCGAGGTGTTCTGTCAGGCGGTCGAGGCGATGAATGGGCGAAGATCCAAATCGCAGATTGACGCGAGGAGTATTCTCGAGGGCGGCGCGTGACATGGGATAATACTAATCAGTGACGGAGAGCCAAGCTGGTCCTCTACGCGGAAACTAAGGCAAGGACAACGATGTCCAACACAACAATTGACAGTCTGTTAAACGAAGACCGCCGCTTCCCGCCGTCGGCATCTTTTGTCGCTAACGCCATTGCTCAGCCCGAGATCTACACGGCCGCGTCGTCCGACCGCCTTGGTTTCTGGGCTGACCAAGCCCGCGCACTGCACTGGCACAAGCCCTTCACACAGACACTGGACTGGTCGGATGCCCCGTTTGCGAAGTGGTTTGCCGATGGCGAGATAAATGTTGCCTACAACTGTCTCGATCGTCACATCGAGGCGGGGCTCGGTGACCGTGTTGCCATCCAGTTCGAAGGAGAGCCCGGCGACTCACGCACCATCACCTACCGTGAATTGACCGACGAGGTTCGGAAGGCGGCAAATCTGCTCGCCAGCCTCGGAGTAAGTCAAGGCGACCGAGTCGCCATTTACATGCCGCTTATCCCCGAGGCCGTCATCGCTATGCTCGCCTGCGCGCGCGTTGGCGCGATTCACTCGGTCGTATTCGGAGGCTTCGCCGCCGAAAGCCTTCGTGCCCGAATTGACGACGCCGAAGCCAAGCTTGTCATCACGGCAGACGGCGGTTATCGCAAGGGCGCTGTGTTCAACCTCAAGGACGCGGTCGATGAGGCCGTCGCCCAGACTCCGACCGTCGAGAACGTGTTGGTCGTCAAGCGCGCCGGAAATGATGTTGCGTGGATCGACGGACGAGACCTGTGGTGGCATGACGAGATTGCCCCCATGAGTGATGACCACATCGCGCAAGGGTTCCCCGCCGAAAACCCGTTGTTCATTCTCTATACGTCCGGCACGACCGGAAAGCCGAAAGGCATCCTGCACACCTCGGGCGGCTACCTCACGCAGGCAACGTTCACGCATAGAAACGTCTTCGATCTTCACCCCGAATCGGACGTGTACTGGTGCACCGCTGACATTGGCTGGATCACCGGACACTCCTACGTTGTTTACGGCCCGCTCGCCAACGGTGCAACCCAGATCATTTACGAGGGGACACCCGATTTCCCCGCACCCGGTCGCTGGTGGGACATCATCGAAAAGTACAAAGTGTCAATTTTCTACACCGCCCCGACCGCGATTCGGTCGTTCATGAAAGCGGGACGTGAGATTCCACAAGCACGAGACCTCTCGTCGCTGCGGGTGCTTGGTTCTGTTGGTGAACCAATCAACCCCGAGGCGTGGATGTGGTACCGCGACGTGATCGGTGGTAACAACTGTCCCATCGTCGACACGTGGTGGCAGACCGAAACCGGTGCCATCATGATTTCGGCCCTGCCCGGCATCACAACGACAAAACCAGGCAGCGCACAGGTTCCGATTCCAGGAATAACTGTCGAGGTGCTTGACGACAATGGTGTTCCGGTTGGCTCGTCGGGTGGCGGGCTCCTCGTCATCACCGAACCGTGGCCGTCGATGCTCCGCGGAATCTGGAAAGACCCCGAGCGATACGCCGAGACCTACTGGTCGACGTTTGACGGCAAATACTTTGCTGGAGACGGCGCTCACCTCGATGCCGACAACGACGTCTGGCTTCTCGGTCGGGTCGATGACGTTATGAATGTTTCGGGACACCGACTGTCCACGATGGAGATCGAATCCGCGCTCGTCTCGAATCAGGCCGTTGCCGAATCGGCCGTTGTCGGGGCTGCGGACGAAACGACGGGCCAGGCGGTTGTTGCCTTCGTCGTGCTCAAGAAGCGTGCCGCGGGCGTGGCGAACCCCGAGGACGACATCGCCGCCTTGAAAGCGCACGTGGTCAAAGAGATTGGTGCAATTGCCCGACCTCGCGACATCTATCTGGTCGATGATCTGCCCAAGACACGCTCTGGCAAGATAATGCGCAGACTGTTACGAGACATCGCCGAGGGACGCGAGATTGGTGACACAACAACGCTGCTCGACACGAGCGTCATTCGCCTCATCGATGGTCAGGTCAACTAGCTCGACGACCTGAAGAAGCCTTGTGCCATCCCGGCGACGGCGGGCACGACTGTCAATACGACAAACGCCGGGAACAGGCAAACCCCTAGCGGGATAAGCATCTGTCCGGGGAGTCGCTC
>CAIRWJ010000130.1 GCA_903882245.1 uncultured Microbacteriaceae bacterium
CGGAAACTGGTCGTTCGCAGTGGCCCACCGCCACCGTCAAATCCAAGTTCGGATCGGGAACGTACTGGGTTGTCGCGGTGAACAACTTCGGTGAATCGGTTGCATCCAACTCCATAATCATTCCCTAACGGCGAAAACCGGCGAGGAATATTCTTCGCTTCTCGGATTTTTGAATGCGCCGTTGGCAACGCCTGATGCGTTGCTGGACGACATCACGTCAGAGAACGCCGGATAGCCTCTGCGAGGGTGTTCACCGAGTGATCGATGACCTCGGTGAACCCTAAGCGATTTGCTTCTGCGGACCGCAGTTGGTGTGCGGTGACGGCCCGGATGTCTCCGGCGAGACTGATTTCACCCGTCGCCACGAGGGTCGGCGAAAGCGCAACGTCTTTCGCCGCGCTGGCGAGGGCCAGAGCGATGGCGAGGTCGGCGCCCGGTTCAGTGACTCGAATGCCACCAACCGTCGACACATAGACATCGGCGGACTGGAAGGGAAGTTTGGCACGGCGCTCGAGAACCGCGAGCAGCATGGCTACGCGGGACGAATCGACGCCGTTTGTGACGCGCCTCGGCTGTGGTGCGCTCGAGGGAACAATAAGAGCTTGAATTTCGACCGGAATCGCGCGGCGGCCCTCCATCGTGATGGTGGTACAGACGCCGCTCACTGGGGTCATCGTGTTCGATCGAAACAGGGCGGACGGGTCAGGGACCTGCTCGATTCCGCTTCCGACCATCTCGAAACAACCGACCTCGTCGGTTGGGCCAAATCGGTTCTTGAGTGTGCGAACAAAGCGAAGTGCGGTTTGGCGATCGCCCTCGAAGTGCATGACGACATCGACGAGGTGTTCGAGAAGCCGGGGACCCGCGATTGTTCCGTCTTTGGTGACGTGGCCGACGAGGATTACGGGAATCCCACGTTCCTTTGCGATGCGAACGACCGTGGCGGCTACCTCCCGCACTTGTGCGACGCCCCCAGCGAGTCCGTCGACTGTTTCTGACGACACGGTTTGCACCGAGTCGATGATGACGAGCGAGGGTTTGACCTCGTCGATATGACCGAGAACTGTGCCGAGGTTTGTTTCGGCCGCGAGGAAGAGAGTGTTTACAAGCGTTCCGGTGCGCTCGGCGCGAAGCCGCACCTGTCCGACGGATTCCTCGGCGCTGACATACAGGACGGTGTCTCCGCGCATCGCAACGCGACCAGCGACATCGAGAAGAAGAGTTGACTTACCGACGCCCGGTTCGCCCGACAAGAGAATTGCCGCACCGGGGACGATGCCGCCACCGAGTACTCGGTCGAATTCAGCAATTCCGGTCGGTCGATGCTCGGCATCGGTAACCGTGATCTGCGTGATGGGGATGGCTGCGCGGTTCGTTGGTACCCGTGTCGCGACGGTTCGCCCCCCGAGGGACTCAGTCCCAAACTCGCGAACGGTGTCCCACTGTTGGCATTCCCCGCATCTGCCGACCCACTTGTTGGTCGTCCACCCGCACTCGACACATTTGTAGGGAGTTGTCACGCGGGCCATGGTTCCAGATTAGGCGAGAGGACAGACGTCATCCCGTTTTTCTCACACCTTGTTTCGCGTGTAAGATTTCCCTCGGTGCCGTGTCCGAGCGGCCGAAGGAGCATGTCTCGAAAACATGTGTGGGTGCAAGTCCACCGTGGGTTCAAATCCCACCGGCACCGCCAGGGCCCCCGAGGAGACTCGGGGGCTTTTTCGCCCCACACGCAGCGAAGGTGAATTCGCTCAACTTTTTAAGAATGTTCGCTCAAACGAACATTTCGATATAGACTGAAACCGACCTTTTCGAAGGGGGTCAGTGAGCCGGAACCGCTTAGCGGGACCGGCTCACTTCTTTAATCAAGCCCTTAAGGCAGAAGTCGGTTGGGACCGCGGAACAGATACGTCGTCTCTCGGATCGACGGCAGCCCCAAGAGCAACATGAGGAAACGGGCGAGGCCCATTCCGAACCCGCCGTGCGGGGGAACCCCGTGGCGGAAGAAGTCGAGATAGAACTCGAGTTCCTCGGGGTCGAGGCCCTTGTCCTTCGCCTGTTCTGTCAACACATCGATGCGGTGCTCGCGCTGTGCACCAGTCGAGATCTCGGTGCCGTTGTACAACAGGTCGTACGAATTCGTGAGGTTCGAGTCGCCCTCGTGACGCATGTGATAGAACGGGCGGATCGACGTGAAATAGTCGGTGACGAATACGAAGTCGTGACCGAACGTTTCCTTGACGTACGCTGACAACTGCCGTTCGCCCTCGGGGTCGAGGTCGCCATCGGCGCGGGGGACGGTATATCCGCGA
>CAIRWJ010000131.1 GCA_903882245.1 uncultured Microbacteriaceae bacterium
AATCTTCCGATGTCACCGATTTCACTCCCAACGACCTGTCGCACGTCCACTACCTGGCTCAACGAGGAGAAAAACCCACAGAGTTTCTCCTCAATCGCCCCACCGGATATAAACGATATGCGTTCTCATCAAAACCGAAGAAGGTCGTCATGCGTCTAGTGCCAGGCACAGATGGAGACTTCGATTGGCTTCGTAAAGGAAACCATCGAGTCCTCAACGTGATGACCGGGGATTTTTATCCGGAAACAGAATCATCCGCCATAACTGTTCTCCATCTTCCGTGTCGAAGTCGAAGCAGCCTCACGGTCCGTCGAGCGACGGCAATTCGAGCTCAACGCGACGTCGGCACGTCACTGGACACGGGTGACGCCGAGTTTGACATCCTGGAATCTGTGCGTGATGCCGAGTGGAATTTGTCCTCCGTGCCGACGGGCATGAGCGAAGCCCGGATCACGGTCAGCGGCGTCACTGCTGTTCGGGATGAAAGGTTGTCTTCGCTAGTGCCAGAAATCATTCGAGGCATTCGCCCTCCAGGTTCAAGCCCCGCGGAATGCATCGATGAAACGCAACGGATAGCTGACATTGCTCTGGACCTGGCAGATCCATTTGTTCGGGCAATCGCTCCTTCAGAACGGAACTCCAATCCGACAATCGAGATGCGTTCAATACGCAACCTTGAAAGGAGACTGCTCAAACTCCAATCAAAATTGGATCAGTCGCGACCGAGCCTCGTGCGCATTCTCCTCGACCGATTCAAGACCCGGTAACTACGCCCACGCAATCGCGGAACCTGTTCCAGACTCAGCAATTCGATCGAACATGTCCGGTGCGGTCGTGTGCTGCCCGGGCAGAACGGGTTTCATTCCGTCTCCGTGATAGTCGCTCGACCCGGTGATGATGAGGTCGTAGTGTTCAGCAATCGCCGCGAGTCGCGTGCGTCCAAACATCGTGTTTTCCTCGTGGTGCACTTCGAGACCGGCTAATCCGAGGTCAACGAGCGCACCAAATTTCGCGTCAATGGCGGCATCCGACAGTTCAGGACTGGCCAGAGAGGCGCGGTCTGCCGTCCACGGGTGGGCGAAAACAGGCACTCCCCCCGCCGCAACGACAACCTCAATCGCCCGTTCGATTGTCGGCGCATAGTGTCCGACAAAATATCGCTCGTTGTCGGGCGCCAAGATCTCGTCGAATGCCTCACTGACCGTTGCAACAACACCCAACTCGACCAACGCACGGGCAATTGTCGGCCGCCCAAGCGTCCCGCCTTCGGTGTGAAAGCTGTAGACGAAATCATGTGTCAAACCCGCGATATCCGCATTTATCTTTTCGACCATTGACTCAAATCGCCACACGCGATCGTCCTTGGTCTTGTGCGACTCCTCAACAAGGTCCGGGAAATCAGGGTCGACGAGATAACCAAGAAGATGCACAGAATCTCCATCCAATGACGCCGAGAACTCAATACCGGGCACGAAGGTCATTCCCAATCGTGCGCACGCTGCTCGAGCTTCGTCCCAGCCGGCGGTCGTGTCGTGGTCGGTCAACGAAACCACGTCGAGCCGTTGTTCCTTTGCGACCTTCATCACGCGCGTTGGTGATTCGACACCGTCCGAGCAGGTCGAATGCAAATGAAGGTCAATTCGGCGAGACGTCATTACTTCAGCATAGTTTCGAGAAGTGGCAGACTTGAGGCATGAGTGACGACGCCATTTCCCGAAACGACAACCGATCGACAACACCTCTCAATTCAGCGTTCCACGGATACATCTCGGGTGATTGGGCGCACGTCGAACAGCCCGTCACGGCGCAACGCGCCCAGGTTCCTTTTTGTGCCGGACGTCGACGCGCACTGTCCTCAGAGTTTGTTGGCCACACGCTCGTCTTTCCAGCCGGTCCAATGCTGGTGAGGTCCTACGACACTCACCCCCCGTATCGCGCTCATTCGGCATTCACGTATTACACCGGGTGGGGTGCCGATACCGTCCCCGACTCCGTTCTTGTCCTCACGCCGAACGGGGACCACCACGACGCCATATTGTTTTATCGTTTCCCGGCTGGGCGTGGCACGGAGGAGTTCTATGCCGATGCCGACATCGGCGAGTTCTGGGTGGGCCCTCGCCCGACCCCCGAGGACGTTGCTGTCGAACTGGGAATCACGACGAAATCACTCGCCGACCTTCCCAACGTTCTCACACAAGCGGATTCCAGTTGGGCGATGATTCGGGAAGCCGATTCGGCTGTCACCGAGGCTATTGATAGTGCACGCGGACACAGCGATACTCGAGACAGTGACCTCGCTGTCTTCCAGAGCGAACAGCGACTCGTCAAGGACGAGTTCGAAATTTCCGAAATTCGGCTCGCAATCGCGGCAACGGCATCCGGGTTCGATGATGTGCTCGGAACGATGTCGGAAGTAACCGCACACACCCGTGGCGAACGACTCATCGAAGGAACGTTCAACCGGCGCGCCCGCGCAGAGGGAAACTACGTGGGTTACGAAACAATCGCCGCCGCTGGGGCTCACGCCTGCTTCTTGCACTGGGTCCGTAACGATGGGCCGGTGCGCGATGGCGATCTTGTGCTGATGGATGCTGGCGTAGAGGTCGAGAGCCTATACACCGCGGACATCACCCGAACGTTTCCCGTGAACGGCCGATTCACCGAGACGCAACGACACGTCTATGAGGCGGTCCTCGAGGCGGCCGACGCCGCGTTCGCCATCGTCAAACCGGGAATAGTGTTCCGTGATGTTCACGCCGCCGCTATGGCCGTTATCGCTCGGCATGTGTCGGATTGGGGCTTCTTGCCCGTATCTCTCGACGAATCGTTGTCCGAGTCTGGACAACATCATCGGCGCTACATGGTTCACGGAACATCGCACCACCTCGGGCTCGACGTTCACGACTGCCCGCAAGCGCGAAAAGAGTTTTACAGGGACGGAATCGTGCGCGAAGGCATGGTGTTCACGATTGAACCGGGACTGTATTTCCAGGTCGATGACCTCACTGTTCCCGAACACTTTCGAGGAATCGGAGTGCGCATCGAGGACAATATCGTCGTCACGTCAACCGGCGCAGAAAACTTGTCTATCGGAATTCCACGCACGGCCAACGACGTGGAAGCGTGGGTCCGCCGCCTCGCCTAAACCGAGAGCGGAATTGATGCAGAGCCGCGTTGTGGCGCGGACTCGATAACGGCATCGACGATTCGATCGAAGGCGATGACCGCGACGTCGGTCCGGTCACCATTTGAAAATGGTGTTCCATTGTTTCCGGCCGCAATCAACGATGGCGTCAACGGAATGCTGCCGAATAGTGGAACGTCAAGTCGCGCAGCGACCTCGGCGCCACCGCCCGTTCCGAACATTGTGTGAGCGACACCGTCGACATCTGTCCAGTCCGACATGTTCTCGACCACGCCGATAACCCTCTGCCCGAGTTGACGCGCGACGAGCCCCGACCGTTCGGCGATGTCGCTCGCGCTGGCTTGAGGCGTCGTGACTACTAGGACGTCTGCTGTCGGTACCAATTGCCCGAGCGAAATCGCGACATCGCCTGTTCCCGGGGGTAGGTCGCACACGAGCACATCAAGATCACCGAAATACACGTCTGAGAGGAACTGATTTATGGTTCGGTGCATCATCGGACCACGCCAGGAAACAGGCGTGTGAGGATCGACGAACATGCCGATCGAAATCACGCCCACATCAAATGCGCGCGGGGGCAAAATCATGTCCTCGACTTTGGTTGGTTTTTCGTCGGGGATGCCCAACAACCCGGGGATAGAGAATCCATGGACGTCGGCGTCGAGCAAGCCGACCTTCTGTCCGCGTGCGGCGAGTGCCACGGCAAGGTTCGCGGCAACGGTGGATTTCCCTACCCCACCTTTTCCGCTTGATACGGCGATGACTCGAACCAACGACGTCGGCCCAAATCGGTCGTCCGCTGTTCTCCCGCCGTGCAATCGAGCAGACAGCGCCTTTCGCGCATCGGCACTCATCACACCAAGTGTCAGGTCAACCGTTTCGATGCCGTCCATCGCGAGCGCCGCGGCGCGGACATCCGCTTCGATATCGGAACGTTTCGGGCACGCCTCGATGGTCAACAGCACAGTTATTCGGGCCGTAAGGCCGTCCACGTCAACGGATTCAATCATTCCCAGTTCGCCCAGTGAGCGACGCAATTCGGGGTCGATGACTGCACCGACGGCAGCCCTCAGAGCGTCAGGACTTGTCATTCGCGGGAGTGTTGTCGAGTTCCTCGAGAAGCGCACGCAACTCCGAACGAATGAAATCTTTCGTCGCCACGTCCTTGATTGCGAGGCGCAGGGCAACGACCTCACGTGCCAAATACTCAGTGTCCGCGAGATTCCGTTCGGCGCGCTGGCGGTCTTGCTCCATCCCTACGCGGTCTCGGTCGTCCTGTCGGTTTTGCGCAAGCAAAATGAGCGGAGCAGCATAGGACGCTTGCAACGACAGGATGAGCGTCAGCGCGGTGAAGCCAATATCGGCAGAGTCGAAACGAAGTGCTTCGGGCACCAGCGTGTTGTATGTCATCCAGAGGACGACGAAGAACGACAGTCCGATGAGGAACCACGGGGTCCCCATGGCGCGGGCGACCGACTCGGTAAATCGACCGAATCTATCGCTCGATCGACGAGTCAGTGCGGGGCGAAGGCCCTTTGGTTCGTTGAGTTGTTCGTCGACCGTGACGGAACGTCGACGGATGCGGGGGGTGGTCGCCTTGGGGGTCTGCTTGTCCATGGCTCACGCTCCGTTCGTCCGTTCGTTCTCGTAATAGGGGTTACGCCAATCCTCGGGCAACATGTGGTCTAGAACATCATCGACCGTGACCACACCGACCAGTCGTTGTTGGTCGTCAACCACCGGGAGGGACACCAGATTGTAGCTGGCGAAGGTCCGAGCGATTTCACCCAACGGCGCAACGTCGAGGAGCGGTTCCGCACCCGAATCCATAATAGTTCCGAGCTGGGTCTGCGGAGGATGCCTTAACATCCTCTGGAAGTGAACGATACCGAGAAACCGGCCGGTCGGTGACTCAAAAGGAGGAAGAGTCACGCAAATCGACGCAGCCATGGCGGGTGTGATCTCATTTCGACGAATCATCGCGAGTCCCTCCGCAACCGTCGTTTCGGCAGACGCGATGAGAGGTTCCGTTGACATGAGACCGCCGGCGGTGTCGGGCGCGTATGACAAGAGGAACCGAACGTCGTCCGCCTCATCGGGATCCATGAGGTCAAGAATCTGTTCTGAGCGATCCGACGGGAACTGCGCGAGAAGGTCTGCCGCGTCATCCGGTTCCATGTTGTCCAGGACGTCGGCAACGCGCTCGTCATCCATTCCCGCGAGGATTTCGATCTGCTCGGTCTCGGGCATTTCTTCGAGGGCATCGGCGAGTCGCTCGTCCGAGAGCTCCTCCGCGACTTCGATACGACGTTCATCGGGAAGATCCAAAATCGACGCGGCAAGGTCTACAGGGTGAAGTTCCGAATATGCGGCGATGAGGTGCTCTGCACTTTGCGATTCGCCAGTGGCTCCTGACGGCGTGACGTCCTCCCAGCGAGCGAACACCGTTTGTCCTTTACCAAACAATGACGAGGCTTTCGCACGGCGCAAATACAGTTGCGAGACGTCCCACTGGCCGTTGGCGTCACTCTCAATGGCGACGTCTTCGATGACGCTTGACCCGGAACCATCACGGAACTCCATCGATCGTCCGATGAGCTCCGAAAAAACGCGCACCTCGCCGCCTCGTTGCTCGAATCGGCGCATGTTGATAATGCCCGTTGTCAAAATCTGGCTGGGGCGGATGCTGACCACCCGATTGATCGACAAAAACACGCGCCGACGACCCGGAATTTCCACGGTGAGCCCAACGACAACAGGAGCGCCTTTGGTTCGGTAGGACACCACAACATCGCGCACGCGACCGACCCGATCGCCGAGTGGGTCAAAGACCGCACATCCCGCGAGTCGGGCGACATAGACGCGTGTCGAACTCACGTCTCCAGCGTACTCGCGGGGTGAGAGAATGGGGACGTGTCTAATCCGTCTGTGTTCTCTCGTCGTGGTCCCTCTCCCGAGATTCCGCGTGGTGACGTTTTGTCGACTGTCGATACCTACGTTGAGGCGCAATCGATCGTGAACCGACTTGCCCACGCCGGATATAACGTCTCGAACATCGCTATTGTCGGCCGCGACCTGGTTACCGTCGAACGGGTGACGG
>CAIRWJ010000132.1 GCA_903882245.1 uncultured Microbacteriaceae bacterium
CACCGGCGTCGGTGCGGTTCGGAACACCGCAAACTTCGTCCACGGTTCAACCGCTGCGGTCATCGGGTGTGGCGGCGTCGGGCTCTCGGTGATTCAGGGAGCGCGCCTCGAAAAGGCCAGCGTCATCCTCGCCGTCGACATCGCCCAAGACAAACTAGACCTCGCCCAAAAACTTGGCGCGACCCACACGCTTCTCGTGACCCCCGGCATGGATGTTCCCGCCGAGATGAAAGCACTCGTTTCCCAAGGGCTCGACTACGTCTTTGACGCCATAGGCAAAATCATCACGACTGAGCAATCCATCGCAGCCCTTGGCCTCGGGGGAAGTGCTGTCGTCGTCGGACTCCCACCGACCGGCCAGACCGCGCAGTTCGATCCGCTCGTGTTGGCCGAAGCGGACCAGCGAATCCTCGGATGCAACTACGGAAGCACTGTTCCCCAGCGCGATATCCCGCGTCTCGTCGACGAGCTCATGAACGGTGAGCTCGATCTCGAATCCATGATTTCGGCCCGTCGACCTCTCGACGAAGCCGAATCGGCACTCGCTGATCTCAATTCGGGTGCCGCCCTGCGTCAGCTATTGCTGCCGTAAACCACGTAACTACGGAGGAAACAACCACATGAGTACACCTAAAGACCACTCCGGCGGTTTGGCGCGACGTAGCGTCACCCCGTTTGAGGTTCTGGCACAGAGCGTCGCCAACATCGCGCCCAGTGCCGTAATCGCCTTCACCCCCATGTTCATGGCCGGCTCCGCCGGAAATGGTGCGTGGTTCTCGTTCGCCATCGGTATGGCACTCATTCTGCTTATCGCGCAGTCCATCACGTCGATTGCGCGTCGACGTGCCGGCGCCGGTTCTCTTTATTCCTTGATTCGCCCGGCCATTGGCGCAACCGGAAGCTTCGTCACCGGTTGGGGACTGTTTGTCGGAGCTGTCTGTATCGCGGCTGGGTCACTCGCTGGTGCGGGGTTCTTCGCCTCCGAGTTCTTGAAGGGCTTCGGTATCACGGCGTTCGACAGCATTACGGGTCAAATCGTTCTTGACGCCCTGTTGCTCGCAGTTGCAATTTGGGTCACGATCTCGAGTGTTCGTATCGCTGCACGCGTCTCGGCCACCCTCGAGGTACTGTCCGTCATCGTGATCGTCGTCGTCCTCGTCATCGTTCTCGTCCAGAGCGGAAACATCATCGACATGAACCAGTTGAGCCTTAGTGGCGCAACGGTTGATGGAATGGTGTTCGCGGTCGTCCTCGCAATCCTTGGTTTCGTCGGATTCGAAAGCGCAGCATCGCTCGGTGAAGAAGCGGAAGATCCTTACCGCGCAATCCCCCGTGCAATTCGCGGCGGAGCGATTTTTGCCGGTGTACTCTATGTATTCGCAACGTACGCACAGGTCGCTGCGATTGAGGGTGGCGCCGCCGGCCTCGCCGCATCGGGCTCGCCCATGGATGCACTCGCCAAGCAGTATGGGCTCGATGGGTTCTTGCCGTTGCTCAACCTCGGCTTCACAGCGTCGTTCGTGGCTGTCGTCATGGCGTGTATTACTGTCGCCGGTCGCCTCATGTTCTCGTGGGGCAACGAAGGGATCTTCCCGAAAGCATTCGGAAAGGCACACGCCAAGTACCGCACGCCGGCGTACGCCATCCTATGGATGTTCCCGCTGGCGTTCATCCCGACCGCCTACGAATTGTCAATCGGAGAGGTTCCACTCAACATCACGACCTACATCGACACGGTTGGTGTGTTCGGCTACATGATCGCCTACCTCCTGGTCTGCCTTTTCGCCCCTGTTTTCCTCAAGAAGGCGGGCGTCAAGCAGGTCGTCGTTACCCAGGTACTCGGAATCATCGGTGCCGTTGCCCTGGTTTACGTCTACTGGGTCAACATCGTTGGGACCGTCGAGCCGTTCAACCAATTGCCGGTCTGGTTCGCGGCCTCGATGATTGTTGGTCTCGGTTTCTTCTTCGTGGTTCGCGCGCGCAACCCCAAGGCTGCCGAAGCCGCGGGAACCTTTGCGGACGACAACACCGAGAAAGTTCAGTAACCGATCTCATCGCACTCGTGTGCCCGGACCATTCGGTCCGGGCACACTTTTGCGTACGTCGAGAACATTCTGAAAGATTTTGCGTCACCGTGACATAGTCAATGTAGGTCACAAAGGAGTCCCGTTGTCCCCCAACGATTTCACCCAGCGTTTCGCTGATATGCGCGTGCCCATTGCGAAGTTCCTCTATCGCCGTGTCGAGGTTAACGACGTTGACGACCTGTCAGCGCAGGTGTTTGAGATCGCCTGGCGGAAGGGCGGCACTGTCAC
>CAIRWJ010000133.1 GCA_903882245.1 uncultured Microbacteriaceae bacterium
AACGCCGGCGTTTTCGCCCATTCCGACCATGAGGTTCGTGGTCATCGCTTCGGTGACCTTTTCGCCGAACTGTCTCAAGTGAACCTTTGACGACTTGTAGGAACAGTGTTCGGACCACATGACTGAGTACATCGCCAACTCGCCGCTCGTTGGACGACGGCCGAGAATATCGCGAATCTGCTTGTATTCATCGGGCTTTAAGCCGAGTAGGTGGAACGGCTGCTCCTTCTCGGGAGTCGCGGCGGCGTTCTCGACGGTGTCGGGAATGTGTTCAGTCACGAATGCTCCTGGTTACGAAAGTACGGTGGCGGCGAGAACCGACTGGAACATAGCGAGCCCGTCCGTTCCGGACGACATCGCAGCGGGAGTGTCGGGGCCGAATCCGGGTTCGACGGCGTGTTCGGGGTGTGGCATGAGACCTACGACGTTGCCGCGGGCATTGCGCAAACCGGCAATGTCGTTCAGTGATCCGTTCGGGTTGACCTCGAGATAGCGGAACGCAACAAGTCCGTCACCTTCGAGTTGCTTCAGCGTCTCGTCGTCGGCGATAAATCCGCCCTCGCCGTTTTTCAAAGGAATGGTGATCTCTTGTCCTTGCGTGTACCCACTCGTCCAGACGGTGTCGACGTTCTCGACTCGAAGTTTCTGGTCGCGACGAATAAACGTGCCGTGGTCATTGCGAATGAGTCCCCCAGCAAGAAGGTGCGCTTCGACAAGGGTCTGGAAACCGTTGCAAATGCCTAGCACGGGCATGCCCTTGTTTGCCGCATCGACGACCGCGCTCATGATTGGTGAGTGGGCGGCAATGGCGCCGCAACGCAAATAGTCCCCGTAAGAGAAACCGCCGGGGAGGACGATGGCGTCGACGCCGTGCAGGTCGTGGTCGCCGTGCCAGAGGGAAACGGGGTCACCGCCGGCAAGTTTGATCGCGCGCAAGGCGTCGCGGTCATCGAGCGACCCAGGGAACGTGATGACGCCGACGCGCACGTTAGTCGGCCACGCGAATCGAGATGACGTCTTCGATGACGTCGTTCGACAAGACGTCCTTCGCGACCTCGTTGATGTGCTCCAGCAGTTTCGGTGTGACCTCGCCGTCGATCGTGATTTCAAAGCGTTTGCCGATGCGAACGTCGGTGATTTCTCCGTCACCAAAACGTTGCAGGGCACGCGCCGTGGCCTTACCAGCGGGGTCGAGCAGAACCTCTTTCGGCATAACCTCGACGATGACCTTCGGCACTCTCACTCCTCGACTCATGGACGAATTCTGCCTTCAGTCTATTCGCGCGCATCACGCCCGACGGGAGCCCTCGCGGTGGCCGTCGTTATTCGACCGACGTAAGCCGCGAAATGAGTTCGCGGTATCGATCCGCCGTCTGCGTGACGATGTCATCGGGCAATACGGGTGGAGTTCCGGTCTTGTTCCAGTTTGCCGACAGCCAATCGCGCACGATCTGCTTGTCAAAGGAATCGAGTCGGTTCGGTCCGCCCGCGGCATACGTGGCGGCATCCCAGTAGCGGCTCGAGTCGGAGGTAAGTACTTCGTCGCATAACGTCAGTTCGCCGGTGTCGCGATTGCGACCGAATTCGAATTTGGTGTCGGCAAGAATGAGCCCCTTGGCCTCGGCGATGTCGCTCGCTCGGCGGAAGATCGCGAGGCTCGTATCACGCAGTTCGCGAGCGGTCTCCGCGCCCACGAGTTTGACGGTTTGCTCGAAGGAAATGTTTTCGTCGTGTTCCCCGAGCGGCGCTTTATAGGCGGGGGTGAAGACGGGCTCTGGCAATCGGTCGCCGTTTGATAATCCGGCGGGAAGCCGGATTCCGCATACGGTTCCGAACTCCTGGTATTCGACCCATCCGCTGCCGGCTAGGTAACCACGGACGACACATTCCACGGGAAACATGTCCAGTGTGCGCACGACCATCGCGCGGTCGCTGACTTCCGCGGGTACATCGATTTGCAGAAGATGATTGGGGAATTCGGCCAACTGGTCAAACCACCAGCGGGATAGTCGGGTTAGGAGCGCACCCTTGCCCTGGATACCGGGTTCGAGAACATGGTCGAAAGCGGACACTCGGTCGCTAGCAATTAAGAGCATCGACGGTGACGACTCGAGGTTTGATTCCGTTTCGGGAATGTACAAATCGCGGACTTTTCCGGAATAGACGTGACGCCACCCCGGAAAA
>CAIRWJ010000134.1 GCA_903882245.1 uncultured Microbacteriaceae bacterium
GACGGGAATGTCGGTCGTCGAATTTGAGTCTTTCGCAAACGGATTCCGTGATGCGATGAGATCCCGCGGAACAATTTCACTGTCGGAAGACGAGTACGGCGATCTTGCTGCACTGTCCGGTGTCTCAAAGTTTGTTGCCCGAGTCAAATGCGCGATGTTGGCTTGGGTCGCCGCCGAGGACAGCCTGATTCTGACGCGCGAGTCGCTAAACTGACTCAATGCCTGAAGGTCCGCCAGCGTTAAGGAAATCCATTGATTGAATATCGAAACCTTCGAATTGCACTTCTCGGTGCGGGAAGTGTTGGCGCGCAGGTAGCGGACCAAATTCTCAATCACGGCGACGAACTGGCCGCGCGAATCGGGGCGGGAATCGAGTTGATCGGTGTAGCCGTTCGTGATCCGAAATCGAAGCGTGCGGCGGATATCCCCGCGCACCTCATCACGACCGACGCCGCCACGCTCGTTCGTCAGGCCGATATCGTCATCGAACTCATGGGTGGCATCGAGCCGGCACGCACGCTCATCCTCGACGCAATCAACGCGGGCGCTGACATCGTCACTGCGAACAAAGCGCTTCTTGCGCACCACAGCACCGAGATTTTTGAGGCCGCCTCTCAGGTAGGCGCGCAGGTCTACTACGAAGCGGCCGTCGCTGGTGCGATTCCGATCATCCGTCCGCTTCGGGATTCTCTCGCTGGTGACCGGGTGACGCGAATCCTGGGAATCGTGAACGGGACGACCAACTTCATCCTCGATCGCATCGACACTCTGGGCGAATCAATGGAGGACTCGCTCGCGATGGCGAAGAAGCTCGGCTACGCCGAAGAGGACAGCAGTGCGGACGTCGAAGGATTCGACGCCGCGCAAAAGGCCTCGATCCTCGCGTCTCTCGCTTTCCACACACATGTGCCGATCGACCTCGTCTATCGCGAAGGAATAACCGAGATCACCCGCGACCAGGTTCGCGCCGCGCGTAAGGCCGGCTATGTCGTGAAACTTCTCGCGATTTGCGAGAGGGTCTCCTTGGCGGACGGCACCGAAGGCGTCAGTGCACGCGTTTACCCCGCGATGGTTCCTGATACTCACCCGCTCGCGGCCGTGCACGGCGCGAACAACGCGGTTTTTGTCGAAGCGGAACTTGCTGGCCCTCTGATGTTTTACGGCGCGGGCGCCGGTGGCGTTCAGACGTCGTCCGCCGTGCTCGGGGACCTCGTTTCCGCCGCGCGTCGACATGTCATCGGTGGGCCTGGTGTCGCAGAGAGCACGCACGCAACGTTCCCAATCTTGCCCATCGCTGACATCCGCACCCGGTATCACATCTCGCTCGAGATCACCGATGCCCCCGGTGTGCTCGCCGACATTGCGTCGCTTTTCGCCACCCACGGCGTCTCGGTTGAGTCGGTCGAGCAAAAGGTCACCAGCGTCGATGGGCAAGCGGCCACCGCTACGCTGGTTATTGGAACTCACGAGGCAATCGAAGCCGATCTTGCCGCGACCGTGGATGCCCTCGAGGCGTCGGCCGTTGTCCAACGCGTCGTGGGAGTAATTCGAATGGAAGGTCTGTAATGGCTCATCAGTGGCGAGGCGTCCTTCACGAATATCGCGATCGCCTTGATGTTTCGGACAAGACTCCCATTATTTCTCTGGGCGAGGGCGGGACACCACTTATTTATGCGCCGGCACTGTCTGAACGCACGGGCGCGAAGGTCTATGTCAAATACGAAGGAATGAACCCGACCGGATCCTTCAAAGACCGCGGAATGACGATGGCAATTTCGAAGGCGATGGAGGCGGGTGCAAAGGCTGTCATCTGCGCATCAACGGGCAATACATCAGCAGCCGCAGCGGCCTACGCCGCGCACGCGGGAATCACGGCAGCAGTGCTTGTTCCCGAGGGCAAGATTTCGATGGGCAAGTTGAGCCAGGCCGTGGCGCACAATGCCGAGATTCTTCAATTGCAGGGGAACTTTGACGACTGCCTCGACATTGCTCGAGACCTCGCCGCAAACTACCCCGTCCACCTCGTCAATTCGGTCAACAATGACCGCATCGAAGGACAAAAGACGGCGGCTTTTGAGGTCGTCGAGGTTCTCGAACGTGCACCCGATTTCCACTTCATCCCCGTGGGAAACGCGGGAAACTACACCGCCTACCACCGCGGCTACCGCGAGGAGATTGCCCGCGGAACGACGGATGTGTTGCCGCGAATGTTTGGTTTTCAAGCGGCCGGTTCAGCGCCGATCGTGATTGGTGAGCGCGTGAAAAATCCCGAAACAATCGCCACCGCGATTCGCATCGGAAACCCGGCATCCTGGGATTTGGCGATTGCCGCCCGCGAGGACTCGGATGGATATTTTGGTGCCATCAGTGACGCCGACATCCTCGCCGCACAGCGAATCCTGTCAGCGGAGGTCGGAATTTTTGTCGAGCCAGCATCGGCTGCGTCGGTTGCGGGGCTCCTCGAACGCGCCGAGTCCGGTGTCATCCCGAAGGGTGCAATCTGTGTGCTCACGGTAACGGGACACGGGCTGAAAGATCCGCAGTGGGGCCTCAAGCGTCCGGACGGAACCGAAGCGATGCCGCAGGTCGTCCCCGTCGACGTCGACGAAATCGCTGGCGTGCTTGGTCTCGCGAAGGGCGCATGATGTCGTCAACAGTTCCCATCGGACGAGCCGTTCACGTCAAAGTCCCCGCCACAACGGCGAATCTTGGGCCTGGATTTGACACCCTCGGAATCGCACTGTCGCTCTATGACGAGTTGACGGCAACCGTTCTCGATGCTGGCGTCACGCGGGTAACCGTTCGTGGCGTCGGAGACGGCACCGTAGCGACGGACGACACCAACCTGGTCGTTCAATCGATGGCAGCGACGTTCGCGCATTTCGGAATCGCCGTCCCGATTGTCGACCTCGTCTGCGACAACCGAATTCCGCACGGTCGGGGAATGGGCTCGTCCGGGGCTGCGATTGTCGGCGGGATCATGGTGGCCAAGGGTCTTCTCGACGGCATTGTTGATATTGATGCGCAGGGTTTGCTGGACCTCGCAACGAAAATGGAGGGGCACCCCGACAACGTTGCACCCGCTCTGTTCGGGGGTTTGTCGATTGCATGGATGACGGAAGCGGGTCCCCAGCACAAGAAGTTGACGGTTCATCGCGGTGTTTCGCTATTGGTTGCTGTTCCTCGCGACATGACGATGAGCACCAAGTTAGCTCGAGACCTGCAACCCGACACGGTTCCTCACGAGGATGCGGTCTTCAACGTGTCGCGCTCTGCGCTCCTCATCGCGGCCCTCCTCCAGAGCCCTGAGCTGTTGCACGCAGCAACAGAAGACAAACTTCACCAGGATTATCGTGCGGAAGCCATGCCGGAGACAATTGCCTTGATTCGTCGTTTGCGTGACGAAGGATTTGCTGCGGTGGTTTCCGGAGCCGGGCCATCGGTCCTCGTTCTCACCGACGATCCTCTCGAACGAGCACGCGCGGCGAGCATCGTTGACGGGTCGAAAGAGACAAGGTGGGAATGCCTCATGCTCGCCGTTGACTTTAAGGGTGCTACAGTTGTGGTACTGCCCGATGGAGACGGTCTCTAACCGAATCCCGAGCAGGTTTCGATTCACCTCACTGAATATCGCGTTGTGCGATTGCTCACAGTGACGTGACACATCAAGGAGTAACCAATGGATAACGAAATCACAGACGTACCCGCCGCTGATGGTGCAGAAGCGCCGGCACGAAAGCGTGCACCGCGACGGGCTACCAAGAAGTCCGCTGACGCACCGGTTGAGGTCGTCACCCACGACGCCCCTGCCGCCGCAGAGTCGGCACCCGATTCGGGCGATACGGCAAGCGACGGGGAAGCCCCCGCTGGCCGCCGTACCCGCGGTCGCGGTCGTGGGCGCACGGCCGCTAGCGCAACTGGCGATGCCGAGGCATCGGATAGTGCGGATTCTTCCGAGTCCGATGACGCTCAGGCGGACAACGGTCGCAGTCGCCAGCGCAACCGCAAGCGCGGTCGTGGACGTGACGATGATTTTGATGGCGTGAGTGATGATGACGTTCTCATCCCCGTTGCCGGAATTTTGGACATTCTCGACAACTACGCCTTCGTTCGAACTGCTGGCTACCTCGCCAGCCCCGCTGACATCTATGTCGCGCTCGGTCAGGTCAAGAAGTACAACCTTCGCAAGGGTGACGCCATTGTTGGGGCAATCCGCCAGCCTCGCGACAACGACTTCCAAAACCGTCAGAAGTACAACGCCCTCGCAACGATCGACTTTGTGAACGGCGCAGCACCAGAAGAGGCCGTTGTCCGCGACGACTTTAACGACCTCGTCGCTGTTCACGCGAGCGAGGGACTGGGTTTGAAAGGTCGTTTCGGTTCGGTTAAGAAGGGTGACCGCGTTCTCATTGACGCTGCCGCGGGCGCGAGTCGCACCGCTGTGATTCGAGACCTCGCGGCCGAGATTTCGGCAAGCGCAACGGACGCCCACCTCATGGTCGTCGTTTCCGAGGGCTTGCCCGAGGACGTGACGGCACTTAGCCGTGGCGTTCGCGGAGAAGTCAGCGCCTCGTCTTATGACCGCCACGCAGACGAACACGTGACCGTCGCCGATCTCGCCATCGCGCGGGCGAAGCGACTCGTCGAAAAGGGACATCACGTTGTCGTACTCATCGACTCGATGACTCGTGTCTCCAAGAACCAGCTGGCGGTCATTCAGGGCTCACGTCCCCTCGGCGACGGAGCAGTTGACGCCGCCGTGTTCTCGGCCACCAAGCGCCTTTTCGGCGCAGGGCGGGCACTCGAGACGGGTGGCTCACTTACCGTCATTGCCACAATCGATAACCAGACCGACGGATTCTCTGGTGCGGTTCGAGACGAACTCCTCGATATCGCCACCGCAGTCGTCACCCTCTAAGGGTTTCTCATGCTCGAATCAATCGACGGACTCGTCGCGGAACACGCCGCTCTTCAGGTGGAACTCGCTGATTCGGCGATTCACACGAATCCGGCACGCGCGAAGAAACTCAATCGCCGTTATTCGGAGTTGAATCAGATTGTCACAACGCACGAAGCGTTGTCCGCGGCCCGCGACGATCTCGCGGCAGCCAAGGAACTCGCCAAGGATGACGAGGTGTTCGCTTCTGAGATTGCGCCGATGGAAGCGAGCGTCACCGAGCTCGAAGAGAAGCTTCGTCGTTTGCTCATCCCTCGTGATCCCGACGACGGTCGAGATGTCATCATGGAGATTAAAGGTGGTGAAGGTGGAGCGGAAAGCGCTTTGTTTGCCGCCGATCTTCTTCGCATGTACACCCAGTACGCCGACAGCCGTGGCTGGCGCGTCGAGATTCTCGACCGCACCGACAGCGACCTCGGCGGCTTCAAAGATGTTCAGCTCGCAATAAAGACCAACGCCACTGAGCCCGCTAACGGCGCGTGGGCGAAACTCAAATACGAAGGCGGAGTTCATCGCGTTCAGCGAGTCCCCGCAACCGAAGCGCAGGGCCGAATTCACACCTCGACGACGGGTGTTCTCGTTTTTCCCGAGGTTGACGAACCCGAAGAGGTCGCGATCAGCCCAAATGACATACGTGTCGATGTCTTCCGCTCCGGTGGCCCCGGTGGCCAGTCTGTCAACACGACCGACTCGGCTGTTCGAATCACGCACATTGCGACGGGAATCGTCGTCTCGTGTCAGAACGAGAAGAGCCAAATCCAGAACAAGGAATCAGCGATGCGGGTTCTGCGCGCGCGCCTGCTCGCGCGTCAGCAAGAAGAACGCGATGCTGTCGCGAGTGATGCTCGCAAGAGCCAGATTCGGGGCATGGACCGTTCAGAGCGAATTCGCACGTATAACTTCCCCGAGAACCGGATTGCCGATCACCGCACGGGGTACAAGTCCTACAACCTCGATCAGGTTATGAACGGCGCGCTCGAACCGATCATTGACTCGTGCATCGCAGTCGACGAAGAGGCGCAACTTAAAGCACTTTCCGAGTCCTCCGGATCGTGACCTCGGTCGGCGAGCTCGTTTCCGCTCTCGCCGAGCGGTTCAACCGTGCGGGCATCGCCTCCGCTCTCGCGGACGCAGAACTCATCGTCGGTCATGTCACCGGCTGGACCCGCGGTGAGGTGGCCACCAAGACGTTCATGGGCGTTGAATTGGACGAAACCTTGGTGGCGGAAATCAATGTGATCGCAACCCGCCGCGAATCCAGGGAACCACTCCAACACATCACGGGGGAGTCACCTTTTCGTCACCTCGTTCTTGCCGTCGGTCCGGGCGTGCTCGTCCCGCGGCCCGAAACCGAACTAGTCGCCGAATGGGCAATCGACGCGCTTCGGCAAGTTCCGACACCCCGGCCGCGTGCCGTTGATCTGGGGACAGGAACAGGAGCCCTCGCGCTTGCTCTGGCAACCGAGGTTCCCAACGCCGAATTATTTGCCATTGAACTGTCGACTGCCGCGGCTGAATGGGCAGCTCGCAACATCGCGCGATATGGAGACGAGCGAGTGACACTGGTGATTGGTGACGTAGCAAATGCGATGCCGGAACTTGATGGCACCATCGACGTCGTCGTTGCAAACCCGCCGTACATCCCCGACTCCGAAAAACCATTAGACATTGAGGTGCTGGGGTACGACCCCGAGGTCGCACTGTTCGGCGGGAAAGATGGACTTCGAGACATTCGAACGTTCATCGCCCGCGCCGCCCGTCTCTTGCGTCCCGGCGGCACACTTGTCGTCGAGCACGGCGACGGGCAGGGGCAGGCAGTTCGAGCCATTGCCAAAGATGCCGGCTTCTCGATGACAACCACACACGCCGACCTTCTCCAACGCGAACGAGTCCTCACCGCGGTCAGATAGGCGCCCATGGCTAAACTGTCATGGATGGGCACAATCTACAATTGCCTCGAAACGAATGAGGCCTTGACGGGACTGCGACTGGCCAGA
>CAIRWJ010000135.1 GCA_903882245.1 uncultured Microbacteriaceae bacterium
AAACTGCGAGTTGCGAGCCTTCGTCCTGGACGCGAACCACCCCGTCGGCTATACCCGCGACATCGGACAGAGATCCGCCTTTGGACTGAAAACCGTATGGCGAGTATTCAGTGTGTTGTGCGCCGTCGGGACGAGTCGAAAGACCGGGGAGTGCGATGAGCGTCGGAACCGGCGGTTCATTATTGGCGCAAAGGAGGTCTTGAATTTCGTCGGTTCCGACGAGTTCGATGAATTCTCCGACTATCCAGTCGGGGTGCGAGTATGACACCGCGAGCGCGTGGACCCCGGTTGCATTTTCCGTGACCTTCACGCGCCATTCCTCCGGCGCTCTGCGTGATACTGCCCGAAGAGTTGCGTTCACGAACCCTGCTGCGCGTCGAAATCGACGATTCGCTTGGTTGACCCACTCATTGATGATGTGAGGCGGCTCGTGGCGCACTACGAGCTCGTATGTTGCCATGCGCAAGAGGTCACGAACGTCAGGGTCGACTCGCTCGATCGAACCGTTCACGCAGTCATCGAGAACCGCGTCCAACAATCTGCGCCAGCGCAAAGCGCCGTAGGTGAGGTCCGTCGCATGACCGGCATCACGTGAACTCAGTCGCGCATCGCGAATCGCGTTCGGAAGTATCAGATTCGAATAGGCATCATCGTCTCGTACACGGTCTGTGACGTCGAGCGCGACCTCCCGCGCCACGGTCATTCAAAAACCAGTCTGTCGCGTTGTCCACGTGCCCATGCCATCGCTGACATTTCTGTCTTTCCGGCCGGCTTGACATCCAACAATTCGACAGAAGCGTCCAACGTGCCAGTGAAGACATGCCCTTCGTTGACGACAACCGCGCCGATGGGGTACGAGGGTCCGATTTGACTTGCAACTCGCAGGACTGCAATCGATTCGCCATTGAGCGAGGTGTGGGCGCCCGGCTCTCGGGAAACTGCTCGAATTCGTTGGATGACAGTTTCCGCGGCTAGTGACCAGTCAATTCGACCGTCTTCGCGGGTCAACTTCGGTGCAAAACTAGGTTCGCCAAGCTGCCCGACTGGACTGATTGCGCCGGTCGTGATGAGACGGAGCGTTCCGATGAGGTCGCCCGTCGTGCTTGTCGCAAGTCGAGCTAAGGCATCGGAAGCGGTCTCGTCGTCGTCAAACGAAATTGCTCTGCTGAAGTACACGGGGCCAGCGTCGAGTTCGTTGACGAGTCGAAAAATTGAGATGCCCGTAGCCGGCTCTCCGTTCCACATCGCGCGTTGAACGGGTGCCGCACCGCGATACTTCGGCAAAACAGAGAAATGGACGTTGACCCATCCGTGTGTCGGAAAGTCGAGCAGGCGCCGTGGCACCAATCCCCCATACGCCACTACAACTGCGATGTCCACCTCGGGAATGTCAACGTCACGAAGCGAGTTGGTCTTGATGACCGGTAGGCCAAATTCTTCCGCGACCGTGGCAATCGCGGTAGGTGTTACAACTCCCTTCCGTCCCTGGCGTGAGTCCTCCCTCGTGATCACCGCTCGAATATCGAACTGTGCGTCATGAAGTGCGCGCAGATACGGACCCGCAACATCCGGGCTGCCCGCGAAAACGATGCGTGTACTCATGAGTTCATTGTTTCAGTCATTGTCAACATCGTCGAAAATCGTGAGGTCGTCACAATGGACACGAATCCCCGTCGCGTTTCTCGAGACGGTGTGAACGCGAATCGCGGAAATCACGGC
>CAIRWJ010000136.1 GCA_903882245.1 uncultured Microbacteriaceae bacterium
TCACGGCGCGAGCGTCAAGACCGCGGACGGCAGCGAACGTGTCCATTTCGTTGAAATACGAAACCCGAAGAGCCAGGTAGGTGTTTGCGAACAACTTAATCGCCTCGGCTTCGGTCGACTCGGTGAGCAGAATCGGGGGGTTTGAATCGAGGGACGCGGCGGCGAGCAAATCCGCAAAGGCCTGTCCCCGAGCGGTGTCCTCCCCGACGACGATGCGCGACGGGTGCAAGTTGTCGTAAAGCGCGCTGCCTTCGCGCAAGAATTCTGGCGAAAACACGATGTTGTCTGACTCGAACGTCGCGCGAACGCGCTCGGTGAAACCGACGGGCACCGTCGACTTGACGACGATGAGCGCCGACGGGTTGTGCTCGACGACGAGCCCAATCACCGACTCGACACTCGACGTATCAAACGTGTCCCCCGCTGAATCGTAATTCGTTGGCGTCGCGACGATGACGATGTCAGCCGCGGCAATGGCGGGAATCGAGTCGGTCGTCGCCGTGAGGTTTAATTCCTTGTCGGCAAAGAATGCCGAAATCTCGTCATCGTCAATCGGCGACACGCGATTGTTCACCTTGTCGACTTTTGACTCGTCCAGGTCAATCGCGATGACCTCATTGTTCTGTGACAAGAGGACAGCGAGCGAGAGACCGACGTAGCCGATTCCGGCGACGACGATGCGCTGAGAGGACATTAGGCAAGTATATCCAGCGGTCGCTAGCGGGAGCGGGCGGGATACGGCTAGTGTGACGAGAGGTTCCCGCGAAAGAGGTACACATGTCCGAACCAGTCCTTCCCGGCGACGCAACTGTGCGATCTACCGCAGAAGCGCTCGACGCAGCCGATTCCCTCGCGCATTTTCGAGACCAGTTCTACATCGACGACGATGACGTCTGTTACCTCGACGGGAACTCGCTCGGTCGCCTTCCGTTCGGAACGGTGTCTGCCGTCGGCGAGTTCATGAACGACGAGTGGGGTGCCGAGGTCGTCGACGGCTGGTCGCACTGGGTGGACGAAGCAGGCAGCGTCGGCGATGTGCTCGCGGCGGCGGCTCTGGGAACCGGCCCCGGCCAAACTCTCGTGTGCGACACGACGAGCGTCAACCTGTACCAGCTCGTTGGTGCCGCGATTCGCGCCAATTCTGGTCGAAAAACGATAATCGTTGACTCCGCGAATTTCCCCACCGATCGTTACATCGTTCAGGGACTTGCTGAGGCGAACGGAATGAAACTCATCACGCTCGACAACGATGGCTCGGGCGGGCCAGGAGCAGCCACCATTGACGCCCGTGACGAACGAATCACCGCAGAGGCACTCGAACCGCTCCTCACGGACGATGTCGCCGTGATCACTCTTCAAGCAGTTCAGTACCGCAGTGGTGCTCGTTCCGACATCAAGGCCATCAATGACCTGGCTCGATCCCGCGGCATCTACGTCGTGTGGGATTGCGCACACGCAATCGGATCCATCGAACTCGATTTCGACGCCAACGGAATCGACCTTGCTGTGGGGTGTACCTATAAGTATGGAAACAGCGGTCCCGGTGCGCCTGCGTGGCTGTTCGTGCGAAAGGAACTTCAGTCCGTCCTTCAGCCCCCGATTCAGGGGTGGTTCGCGCAAGACGACCAATTCGCGATGGGTCCGATTTTCGAACCAACAGACACTATCCGCCGATTCCAGATTGCTTCACCGTCCATCATGGGATTGCGCTCGGTCCAAATCGCGTTCGACATGATCGGCGAGGCCGGCATCTCGGCCATCGCCCGTAAAGCCGAACTCGGCACGGAAATGATGATCCGCCTCGTTGACGAATGGTTGGTCCCGCTCGGGTTCCGACTGGGAACCCCTCGAGAGGCCCTCCACCGTGGCGGGCACATCACCGTTCATCACCCCGATGCGAAACAAATTGCTCTAGCCATGCGCACGGTGTCCAAGGTCATCCCTGA
>CAIRWJ010000137.1 GCA_903882245.1 uncultured Microbacteriaceae bacterium
GAATCGACGCCAGCAAATTGCGGATGGCGTCGCTTGATCGGAATGACACTGTCACAATTCCAATTCTCGTCGCGGGGTTGAGGCTACTCACGCACCCCATGCTAGCCAACCCGCTCGGTGCGACGTCGCCTCTATTGCTTCCACTGTTTTCACAATTGCGTCACATACACTCGAATTACACCTGTGTAAAGGGGTTTGAGTCGTGTCCAATTTCTGGAAGCGAGTATTCGCCGCCCTAGCGACGACGGTCACCGTCGCCGCGGGGTTGTTGATGCCCACTTCGGTGAATGCGTTGACGCTATCAGGAGACGACTTCATGGCGGGAGAAATCATCTCGGATCCCCAATTCTTTGATCAGAACGCCATGACGGCGCAAGAGATACAAACGTTCTTGTCGAAGAAGGTACGACAATGCGGTTCGCTCAACCTCTGCCTGTCGGTCTACACCCAAGACACGTTCACGCGGGAGGCGACGTCGGTTCAGGGCGACGGTGCTGACCCTCTCTGCGCGAAATATGACGGCGCGAAGAATGAAACAGCAGCCCAGATCATATTCAAAGTTCAACGCGCTTGTAACATCAGTGCGAAGGTGATTCTCGTCCTGTTGCAAAAGGAACAAGGGCTGATTACCAATTTCAATCCAACTGCCGACAAACTCAAGATTGCAACCGGGTATGCGTGCCCCGATACCGCTCCGTGTGATGCAAAGTATTTTGGTTTCTACAACCAGGTTTATTCCGCGGCCTCTCAGTTGAAGCGCTACACAGAGCCCGCCAGTTCCTTCTACAACTCCAAGCCGGTTGGAGTCAGATCGCCGATACTCTTCCATCCCAATGCACGTTGTGGCACAAAGCCTGTGAAAATCAAGAACTTCGCGACACACGCCCTGTACATTTACACGCCGTACACCCCGAACGACGCGGCGCTCGCCAACCTCACGGGGATTGGCGACAGCTGTTCCAGTTATGGCAATAGCAACTTCTGGGAGTACTACTCCTACTGGTTTGACGCGCACGCCAACCTTTCCTCAGAGATCGTCGACCAGGGCAACGCCATCACGAGCGACTGGGGGACGTTGATTGATGATTCGTCATGCACCGAAACGGCAAACACCTGTTCTGCCGATTATGACAACGCAGTTGCAACGTGGAACATCACCGCGGGACTCAAGTACGTGACAGGTCCCATCGCAACCAAATATAAGTCGGTAGGTGGAGTAAGTGGTCAGCTGGGGACGATTTCCAGACCGACGGAATCAATCAATGGCGGTCCCAACGGAGACGGCTCTCGCCAGAAGTTCCTCAATGGATTTATTTACCGTGACCCGACAGACGCAACGTTCATCGTCCTCAATGACGTCTTTCTCTATTACAGCGAGACGGGTGGGCCGAGCGGATCCCTCGGGTGGCCGACGAGTGATGCGTCGTGCACAGACGGCAATTGTGGGCAAAATTTTGCCGGGGGATACGTCGTGTCAAGCCCGAACAACTCGTTCCTGGTTCTCGATGGCGCCATCGGAGAATATTTGCAGGCAAACGGAGGCATAAACAGTCCGTGGGGGCTCCCGCTCAGCGCTGCAGAGACCCGCACTTTCGGGTCGTTCGGAACCGGCCGAATCCAGCAGTTTGAAAACGGAACCGTTTACGAGAAGGACGACACGGCCTATCTCGTCGCCGATTCACTCGCCGCCGCTCTCGCTGATGTCGGTGGAGTCGAAGTGGTTGGTTGGCCGCTCGCCGAGCCCGTCCGGACGGACGGCACACTGTCGCAACTGTATTCGGCAGGTCGTGTTGTTAAGGTCGGATCCGCACAGGGCGTTCTCATTCCCACGGACTCACTGAAGGCGCTTCGGCTCGCGGGGGGAATCGCGGGATATTTAGGCGTCCCAACGAACAATGCGATGGAATACAAGGGCAAAGACGGTTATCTCGGTTCTAAACAAGCATTCGAGGGCGGCACGATCGTCCGTGGAGCGGCCGGTGCTTTCGCAATGCCTGGCGTTCTGTGGGACGCATATCTCTCGAAAAATGGAGCCAAGAGTAAATACGGCTGGCCCGATGGCTACGCAAAATCTAGCTCGAAGTTCTGGACGCAATCGTTCCAACGCGGAAGTATTAGAGTTTCTCGATAGTTCCAACTCGAATGCGTTCCGAGATGATTGCGCAAATGATGAAGCTGACGAAACCCCACTCATGGAGAAGACGGCTCTCAGTCAGCGACTGAACCGTGAGGGCGCACAGAATGAGAAATGGTACGGACGCCACCGACATGGGTGAGTGAGCGAATGTTCGCCACAAGGTCCACAGGATGACGATGAGCGCGACGGCGAAGAGAATAGCCCCCACAAACCCAGTTTGCATTGTGATGTCGAGCCACACGTTGTGCGCCTGGGACATAGGCAAGCCCTCCACCGAATGAATCGCAAACCACGGATCCCAACTCGGCCACCATCCAACGAAACCAGACCCCAGAATCGGTGTCTCGGCGATGCGGTCAACGACCGCTGCCCAGATATCAAAACGGTGGGTGAGATCGGGTGATTTTCCCAACAGACCGACGAATGTCGACCATTGTGTTACCGCAGTAACCACAGCGCCGCCAATGACGGCCACGGCACTTCCCAAGCCGATCCGCCACCACAGGCCATTTCGTCGCGCAAGTGCGGCGAGTCCGATGATGACCGCTAGCGCTCCAAGTGTGATCGTGACGGTTGCCGACATAGTCCGGGCAATAATAATGACCGCGAGCGCCACATCGAGAACCGACACCATGTTCCATTGTCGTGACGCGTAAATGCGCCAAAGCCCGATGATGAGCAGCACCAGTCCGAGCATTCCGAGCACGTTCGCATTGCCCACGAGACCTTGGATTCGCCCGGCCGAGAATAAGAGTCCACGGCTCCACGCCATTTCAATGGGGGTCGCGGACGTCTCAGAGAAACCGACCGGGTACACCGGGCGCCCGATGAGTGCCACGGTCACTTCAAACAGGATGGAACCAGCAAGAATCAGGCGCAAACTCAACGCCGACCGGCGAACCAATTCGTCGAGGGGAACTGCGCTGGCGATTGCGAGTCCGAAGAGGACACCCACCAGGGCAGTGATTAACATGACGACAGATGTCGCTGGATACGGAGACCAGGCGGGGCTGACCGCCCACCACGCGAGAAGCGCCAGTAGAGGTATCGGCAGTGCTCGCCACGAAACCCTGTTCATGATGATGACGACGAGCGACCAGACCGACGCGACCATGACGAGAGCCGCCCACATCGGGACAGTGAGTGCGTTGCGAAAGAAATCGCCGGCGAAAAGAAGCACAAGGATTGCCACCATCACGGGTTTCTTCGCAATAAATTGAGTCACGGGACACTAGCCTAGTGAGCGACGTGGAGGTGTTGCTGTGTTCGAGATTGTCAATACTCCGCGTGACTATGCGTGGGGCTCAAGGACTGCGATTGCGGGCTTGCTCGGGACGGTTCCATCGGGGTCGCCTGAAGCAGAGCTCTGGCTCGGTGATCACCCTGCGTGCCCCGCTCGAGTGAAGTCGACGGGACAGTCGCTCATCGAATGGGGGGCGTTGAACCCTGAGCGCTTCGGAACCGGACCGTTACCTTTCCTTCTAAAGGTTTTGGCGGCGGAATCGCCGCTGTCCATCCAGGCACATCCGACTCGAGTTCAAGCAGAGAGAGGGTTCGCCACGGAGAACGCCGCGGGGCTCGATCCTGATTCTCCGACGCGAAACTATCGAGATGCCAATCACAAACCCGAAGTGATTGTTGCTCTCTCGGATTTTTCTGCACTGTGTGGGTTTCGACCGAGTTCAGAGCAAGCCGTGATTATTGCCGAACTCCTCCACCAAGGCATTCCCGGCTCATCAGAATTGGCGAGTGCGGTTGCCAGGGGACTCGACACTGCGGTCGGGTGGATTCTGACTCGAGGAGATGGCGTGGACCCCCTCGTCGAAGCGCTGTCGGCGGGAATCCGAGCGCCATCCGATGCCGTTGTCGATGACGCCCTCGAGACTGCGCGGATGTTGGCCGGTCATTTTCCCGGCGATCCAGGTGTTGCGGTCTCGATACTTCTCAACCACGTGATGCTTCGTCCCGGTGAGGCCTTGTTCCTTCCGGCGGGCAACATTCACGCCTACCTGCATGGGCTTGGAATCGAAGTGATGGCCGCGAGCGACAACGTTCTTCGGGGAGGGCTCACGTCGAAACATGTCGACGTCCCTGAACTTCTCAGCGTTCTCGACTTTCACGAACTGCACGAGCCACGGCTCGAAGCGACAGAGTCGAACGGCATGCGCACGTTCGATTCCGGACTCGGCGATTTCATCCTGACCGAGATCGAGGCACATCACGAAGTTCATGTCGCAATTTCGGGGCCGGCCATCGCCATAGCGATTGCGGGAGAGGTGATGCTCCATTCGGACGGTGAATGTCGCCTTGCTCGTGGCAGCTCGGTCTTCATCGAAGCGGGAGAGTCTCTTCACCGGGTCACCGGGAACGGGAGAATTTTTGTGGCACATTCGCCTACACGAAATATTCCGAAAACATAACTTGACTATTGGGAATAACAACGGTGTAATTAGGTGTCTCGCTCACCCAATAGGAGGAAAACTCGTCATGACTGAATATCGCAATGACGTCCCCGGGAACTGGGCTATCGATCCACTTCGTTTGGGCGTCATTGGAACCGGCAATGCCGTCGGTGATGACAACCCACTCGCTTGGCAAGCCGATGCCTTATGCACCCAGACCGACCCCGAAGCCTTTTTTCCCGAGAAGGGTGGTTCCACCCGCGACGCAAAGCGGATTTGTGCGGAATGCACCGTGAAAACCGAATGTCTCGAATACGCTCTCGCCAACGACGAACGGTTTGGTATCTGGGGTGGCCTGTCAGAGCGTGAGCGCCGTAAATACCGTCGCCGCGCATAGGGACTGAGGAGTCGGTTCGATGATTCGCGACTCACTCGCGGTTGTCGTGGTCACACGGCGGCATCCCGAACGACTCTCGGCAACTTTGGCGTCGCTGGCGGCGGACAAGGTTCCTGGCACGGTCACCGTGGTAAATCTCACTGGGGACTCGGTTCCCCTCACTGGCCAGTTGGAAATTGTTGGGGCGTCAACACTGTCGCTGTCTCACGCGGTTGATCTCGCAATCGCCAGTTCCTCTGCCGAAACGGTGTGGGTCCTGCGCGACGATACGAGTGTCCGGCTTGGCGCATTCAGCGCGTTGGCTTCAGTTCTTGACACGTCTCCGTCCGTCGGTGTTGTTGGCCCAAAGCAAATGGACGCCGCGTCTCCCGTCACGATTCGTGAAATGGGCGAGTCAATGACCCGCTCGGGTTACGCGCTACAGATTGCTGAAAGAGAACTGGATCAGGCCCAGTTCGACCGGACTACAGATGTTCTTGCCGTCGGTGAGGCAGGAATGCTCGTTCGTCGTTCGGTGTGGATGTCGTTGAACGGTTTTGACCCGACCCTTCCTGCGCTCGGCGGAGCGCTCGATTTCTGTTTTCGGGCTCGAAGCGCCGGCTGGCTCGTCGAGGTTGTGCCGGCCGCGGTGATTGATACGGCGGTTACGTCCTACGAGGCACTTGTGGGTGAGGTGACCGAGTCGCAGGCCGAACGCGAAGAGGCCCGCGCCCGCGCACATCGCCTATTGGTCTACGGTCCCGCAGCGGTCCGACCCTTTATAGCGTTCGGACTGAGTCTCGGAGCGCTGGTTCGAGGTGTCGGGCGATTTCTGCAAAAGCGTGTGAACCCGTTCGCTGAATGGCGAGGTTCGGTCGCGGGTGTCCTTGATCTGGGAGCGATTGCTCGCTCCCATCGTTCCTATCGCGCGGTGATGACCAATCCCGTGGGCGGTGGCCGGCTGTTTGTCTCCCCGGCCGACCTTCGACACCGTCGGGCAATGCAACGGGACGAAGAACGAGCAAAACAGGAAGCCGCCGATGACACCCCTCGCCTCGAGTTCCGTGCCGCGGCGATGTGGTTCACGGGATTAGCAACCGTTCTTGGATTGGTATTGAACGGCCGTTTCCTCGGCGCCACCGCGCTGTCGGGCGGCGCGTTGATTCCGATGCCGGCCAGCGTTGCGGAAGCGTTGGACGCGATCGGTGCAACGTGGAGTGACGTTGCGGGCGGCATACACGCTGCCCCGGATGGATTTGCGGCACTGATGGGAGTTATGGGTTCGCTCACGTGGTGGGACCCCAATCTCATCGTCGTGACTCTTTTTGCCTTCGCGATCCCATTGTCGTTCGTCGCTGGATTTGTTGGGGCGGGATCACTGACGACAAACTCACGCGTGGCGATTGTTGTTGGAGCGGGTTGGGCCCTTCTCCCGACGCTGCACGTAGCAATTTCCGAAGGGCGCATCACTGCACTTCTCGCGCACATTGCGTTGCCTCTCTTCGCGCGGGCAATCGTGGGTTCGACCACTCTGTCTCTCGGTTGGGCATCGATTCTTGGGGCAATCGCGTGGGTGTCGGTTCCGGCTCTCGCACCCGTCATCGTTACCGTCGTCATTATTCGCGCCGTGACCGGCACGCCGACCGCGATGTTTGCGCTGTTGCCAGCACTGGCGTTCGAGTGGCCACGACTCGTAGAGTCCATCGCGAACCCGGTGGCGTACTTTGCGGATCGCGGTGTTCCCTTCCCAACGGGAGCACTGCACGGTCTCAAATCACTCACGCTATGGCCGACGATGCCGAGCTTCCCCGGAATAGACACCGAGATTGCAACTCTCGCGGCTTTTGTCGTCGTCGCCGTGTGCCTCGCGTTGACGGTGATCGCGGTGGTGGTCGCGGAAAACCCTCGAGTCGGTGCACTCCTTCTCGCGGGGGCGACCGCGCTTCTGACCTGGGCGGCACTGGGTCCCCTCACGCTCGCGACATCCGACGGCCAGCCGGTCGGGTTGTTCCCCGGGCCTCTCTATGACGTGGTGTGGTTCGGGCTCCTCAGTGGCGCGGCCATCACGATTAGTGCGATCCGCTTCGCCGCGGGATTCCTTGCCCCCATCGCGGTCGCGGTGATCGCCGCAGTGGGATTCGTCCCGCTCACGGCAGTTGCAACCGGGATGTCACTCGTGGCCCCCTCCAGCGTCCGAACTCTTCCCGCCTATGTGCAGGCGGAAACCACCGCGCACCCCGGCGGGGCGACGTTGATCATGACACCGACGGCCGACGGCATCCGAGCGGAACTTCAACGAGATGCGGGGGTGACGC
>CAIRWJ010000138.1 GCA_903882245.1 uncultured Microbacteriaceae bacterium
ACGAGATAGAACTGCTCTTCGACCGAAAGTGACCAATAGTGTTGCAGCGGCGATGTCATATCGCCGCGACGATCGTAGTCGGTTGAGTCAAGACCGAGGAGTATGTTTTCGAAGCTGAACGCCGACGCGAAAACGTGACGGCTGATTGTGAGAATCTGAGCGGTCAACCCTGAAAGGTTTGTTGCAATCGCGGTTGCAATTATGACAATGATTGCCGCGGGAAAGATTCGTCGAATTCGGCGCACCCAGAATGAAGTAAGGCGAAGGGTCCCCGTGGCGCGCACTTCCCTAAGGATGAGAGAAGTAATGAGATAGCCAGAAATTACGAAAAATACATCGACTCCGAGAAAACCGCTGACCAATCGGTTCGGCCAAAAGTGGTAGGCCACAACGGACACGACGGCGAGAGCGCGGAGGTACTGAACATCATGACGATTGTGAACAGGAGCAGATTGGACCACCAAACAATCCTAGCAATGCCCACATATTGACTCAGAGCGCTGCTCAAATTAAACGTTGAACTGGGAATTTTGGACGTTGCCTACAACACACTTCTCGAGCGTGGAGCGGTATTCAACGCTCCGCCCGTAACGCTTACCGATGGGAATCTTGCTGGTTCACGATGGGCTTACCTGCGTGACCCCGATGGAATTCAACTCGAGATTTGGGAAAGCCCGGCATAACTGGGCGATGTCAATCACCCACAGAGGGCCCTAGCCACAACATTTCAACAGGTTGACGATTTATTGCCCTGGACTTTCTGGGTGTCGGCATTCTGAAGGTATGACCAATACATACACCTCACTGACAACAGATAACACTGAACGCGGTGCTGCCACCGCCGAATACGCGATTGCGACGGTCGCCGCCGCAGGATTTGCCGGCTTACTCGCGGTCGTCCTCAAGAGCAATCCAGTGCAGAACCTTTTGACCGACCTCATCAGCGGTGCTCTGTCAATCGTCACGTGACGAGCGCGGACTCGTTACGGCCGAACTCGCCATCGCTATTCCCGCGCTGATCCTTGTTGTGGGACTCGTCGTGGGTGCGATTCGATGGTCAATGGACGCCATCTCGGCGACGTCAGTCGCCGCCGAGACCGCGCGGAAAATCGTTCGCGGCGAACCGGAACAATCGAGCTTGGCGGCATCGGAACAGAGCGTTCCGGAAGGTGACTGGTCGGTTCGCCTCGAGCCTCTGGAGGTCTGTGTTGACGCCCGACTTCCGCCGCCGCTCCCGCTGATGGGACACGTCACGGTGACGCAGTGCGCGCCGCGCTAGACAGTGGCTCTGGCAGCGTGACGTCGCTCGTGATGTTCGGTGCGGTCGTGCTGCTGGGGTTAGGTGGGCTGGGAGGCGCAGCGGTGATTCTTCGCGTAACGGACGCGATTCGGACCGCGGAACTCGCCGCATCAGCCGTTGCAACTCGCGCACTGTCCGGGGACACGACCCCGTGCGAGCCTCGCCTCAGAGCGCAGGATTCTTGTGGCGTTACGGATGGCGTTGCGACGGTTCAGATTACGGTTGACGGAGTGACCGCAACGGCGGTTGCAGGACCGGACCGTTAGCGATTGTCCGTTGTCGTGAGCCGCTGCGCGATATAAATGGGCACAATCGCAATGAGGATCATGACGACGGCCACGACTGCGACGATGGGCGCTTGATTTGGGCGGAACATATTGTCGAGGATGAAAATCGGTAGGGTCTGAACGCCACTACCCGCGGTGAACGTCGTGACAATGATTTCGTCGAACGATAAAGCGAACGACAGTAGGCCTCCGGCGAACAAAGCCGAGCGGATTTGAGGGAACGTCACCAGTCGGAATGTTGTCCAGATTCCCGCACCAAGGTCGCTGGAGGCTTCTTCCAGAGAGGTTCCGACCCGGCGCAGACGGGCGAAGACATTGTTAAACACCGTCACCACACAGAATGTCGCGTGGGCGACGATGATCGTGAACCAGCCCAGCTGCATATCGAGCATGGTTCGGAATGCGTTGTTGAGAGCGATACCCGTGACGATTCCGGGAAGTGCAATCGGAAGAACAACGAGAAGGTTGACCGTCGACTTGCCGAAGAAGCTAAAGCGGTGAAGTGCGAACGATAGCGCCGTTCCGAGCAACAAGGCGATGACCGTTGACGCCGCGGCCACGATGAGCGACGTCGAAATGGCGGACAGCGCACCCGCGTTAGTCAACGCTTTCCCCCACCACTCTGTGGTGAAGCCGGGCGGCGGCCAGGACAACGTCCTACTTGTTGAAAACGAGTTGAGAACAACCACGAGAATCGGGACATAGATAAAGGCGAGGGTCAGCGCCGTGGTAACCCACAGACCAATTTTGGATGTCATCGAGAGTCTCATGCGTAGCTCACAGATTATTGAGCGCGCCCGTACGACGGACGGCCCCAAGGTAAACGAAAATGATGGCGAGCGGAATGAGTGATATCGCGGCGGCGAGCGGCAGGTTATTCGCGACGCCGACGTTGGAGTAGACCAGCGTTCCCAACATCTGGGTTGCCCCACCGACAATTTTGACGGCGATATAGTCACCGAGCGTCAGCGAAAAACTGAAGATGCTTCCCGCGATGATTCCTGGCACGATCAGCGGCAAAACGATGTGCCGGAAGGTGGACCCCGTCTTTGCGCCGAGGTCGCTCGAGGCGTCGAGAAGGGAATCGGGTACGCGTTCGAGCGCCGTATAGATGGGCAAAATGACGAACGGGAGCCAGAGATAGGCGAGGGTCAAGACGGCCCCCTCGAATCCGTAGCCGGGGGACGAGCCTCCGAGTGGCCCGAACATCCAATCGATAATCCCGTCTTGCGCCAAGATGCTTCGCCAGGCGTACGCCTTGACGAGGTAGGACGCCCAGAGGGGCATGAGAATGGCGATAACGAGCGCGCGTTGCACGCCCCGGCTGGCTACCTTCGCCATGAAGAATGCGATGGGCAGGGCGATGACGATATCGATGGCCGTGACGAGGAGAGCCGCGCCAACGGTTCGCAAGGTGACCGCGTGATACAGCGCATCACCGACCACTTTGGTGATGTTGGTGATGTTCCACTCGATGATGATTTCGCCGGTGAAGGAATCAACAGTCCAGAACGCTGTGATGAGGAGGGCGACGAGCGCGGCGATATAGACGAGCCCGAGCCAGAACAACGGGGCTGACAACAAGAGCGCCAGTCGAACCTTTGCGTGACGATAAAGAAAGACGGAGCCCCGCCGGGCCAGGGAGGCGCGCACAGGCGACTCCCCGACCCGGTCGGGTGCAGACGAGGACACAGTGGTCATGTCTTACTCCTAGGGCAAACTAGCCCTTGATTTCCTGCCATGCCTGAGTCCAGGCGGGGTAGTCCATACAGACGGCATCGGTGCGACCGTCGAGGCACTCGGCCGTCGGGGTCGTCCAGTACCAGAGCTGTGCGGCGTAAGCGGCGTCACCAGCATGGAACGCCTCGCAGTCCTCACGGAACGAGCACGCAGCGTCGCTCGAGGGAGCTTCACCGAAGTAGCCGGTTGCCATTGCGTTGGTTTCCGGGTCAGCCATGTGCTCGAGCCAGAGGTAGGCACACGTGGGCGCTTCGGTGGTTGCCGAAATCATCCATGTGTCCGACCAACCGGTCGATCCCTCGACGGGAAGGACGGCTTCGATCGGTGCACCTTCGCCCTGGAGGACGTTGGTAATGACCTGCCACGACGTTCCGACGACAGAGTCGCCGGTCGTGAAGGACTGAGCCTGAGCGAGGTAGTCGCTCCAGTACTCGCCAACGTTAGTGCGCTGAACCTTGAGCAGTTCAACGGCTGCAGCGAACTGCGTCTCGTCGAGTGCGTAGGGGTTCGTGATGCCGAGGTCGGGTTGCGTCTTCATCAAGTACAGCGCTGCGTCAGCGATGTAGATGGGCGAGTCGTAGGACGTGATCTTGCCGGCGTAGGGGCTGTTCGCTTCCCACACGACGCTCCACGAGGTCGGAGCCTCTGCGAAAACCTCGGTGTTGTATTGCAAGAGGTTCGCGCCGTAACCGTGGGGAACACCGTAGGCGACACCATCAAGTGAGTTGTGCGACTGGTTCTTGAGGAAGTCGTAGATTCCCGCGTACGAGGGGACGAGATCCGTGTTGACCGGCTGAACATCACCCGCGACCATCATGCGGAGTGAGGCGTCACCAGAGGCAGCGACTACGTCATAGTCTCCGGTCTTCATGAGGCTGACTGCCTCATCCGACGTTCCATAGGTTTTGGTCGTGACCATGCATCCGGTCGCTTCTTCGAAGCCAGAAACCCAGTCGTATTCGGGGTAGTTGGTACCGTCTTCGACGTAGCCGGGCCACGCGAGAATCGAGACTGCACCTTCGGGGTCACCGAGTTCGGTGAGCGCGGCGGGGCCTTCAGCGGTCGAACCGCCCGTGCCACAGCCGGCGAGGATCACGATCGAGGCGACCGCGAGTCCAGCAAACCCGGCACGCCGGGTCATTGGGTTGCGCATTTGTATCTCCTTTGTTGGTGGTAATCGAGAGGTTAAGTCAGTGGGGCGAGAAACCGGGGGTAGACGGCGACGGTCACTTTCGTCCCCAGTTTCGTATCGGTGGTGTTGAGGTCGTTTTGCTCGAGAACGGCCACGCGCTTTCCGGCGTCGAGGTCGACGATGATTCGGGTGGATGCTCCGAGGAAGATGGTTTCGGCGACAGTGCCCGGAAGTCCGATGGTGCCGGCGGGGGCTTTCCCACGGACGATTTCAAGATGCTCGGGACGAATCGAGCACGCGCCCTTGTGTCCGAGAACTGCTTTCGCCTCGTCAGCGGTAAAGACCGCCGATGTGCCGACAAAGTTGGCAACAAATGGAGTTTGGGGGCGACGGTAGACGTCTTCCGCATCTCCGAGTTGGACGATTCCGCCCTCGTTGAAGACAGCGATCCGATCCGAGAGCGTGAGGGCTTCTTCTTGATCATGGGTAACGAAAATGAAGGTGATCCCCAGTCGACGCTGGATTTCTTTGAGCTCGACCTGCATCTGTTCGCGCAATTTGAGGTCAAGTGCACCGAGCGGTTCGTCGAGGAGCAACACTTTCGGTTCAACGACCAAAGCGCGGGCCAGCGCGACGCGCTGACGTTGGCCACCGGACAGTTGAGTTGGTTTGCGATCGCCGTAGCCCTCGAGCCGCACGAGCGCGAGGGCGTCACGAGCGGCATTGTTGCGTGCGTCAATCTTCACTCCGCGAACGCGAAGGCCGTAGGCAACGTTTTCGAGAACGCTCATATGCGGAAACAGGGCGTAATCCTGGAAGACGGTGTTGACATCGCGGTCAAAAGGCGCGTCTTTTGTGACATCTTTTCCGAACAACTCAACGGTTCCCGAGGTCGGCGTCTCGAATCCGGCGATCATACGGAGGACCGTAGTTTTACCCGATCCGGACGGCCCAAGCATGGAAAAGAACTCACCCGGGGCGATGTCGAGATTGACTCCGCTGACAGCGTTGACCGAACCGAATGACTTCGTCAAACCAGTCAGGCGAATCGCCGGTTGGGTGCTCATACTGCTTCTCCTCACGCGTCGTTGCGCATATTTCTCACTACCTTAGCGAAACAAAAGTCTTTGTGGCACATTGGGCAGGATTTGACCCTTTTCGCCACGCCACGGGAATACTTTCGTCGCATTGAGCATTGACAGGCTGTGTATAGTCGCTATTCGCAAACATGTTGCACTTCGGCGGGGGACGCATCTCGGAGGCTCGGGGTACTCTCGCCGTAGGGCAGAAAAAGGAGAACTGTGGCTGATAAGCACACACTCGTCATCGTGGAATCACCCGCGAAGGCGAAAACCATCGCCAAATACCTTGGCGATGGCTACGAGGTTTTAGCCTCGGTCGGCCACGTTCGTGATCTCGTGCAGCCCAAGGAAGTTCCGGCGGAACTCAAGCCGACGCACGGCCAATTCGGTGTTGATATCGAAAACGGATTTGCACCTCTATATATAGAGACGCCCAGAGCCAAGTCGACCATCACCGATATCAAAAAAGCGCTAAAAAACGCCGATCAATTACTTCTTGCAACCGATGAGGACCGCGAAGGTGAATCGATCGCATGGCACTTGCTCGAAATCTTGAAGCCGAAGGTTCCCGTCAAACGAATGGTGTTCCACGAGATCACCAAGGACGCCATCACCGCGGCGGTCGAAAGCCCCCGCGAAATCGATATGCCGCTCGTCGACGCGCAGGAAACTCGTCGAATTCTCGACCGACTTTTCGGCTACCAGTTGTCTCCCGTGCTCTGGAGCAAGGTCGGGCGTGGATTGAGTGCTGGCCGCGTCCAGTCACCAGCATTGCGCCTTATCGTCGAACGCGAGCGCGAACGCCAAGCGTTCACCGCAGCGTCGTATTGGGATGTCGTCGCAACGGTGATGACCAAGCAGGGCGAATCGTTCGGGGTGAAGGTGACCAAGTTGGCCGACGCTAAGCTCGCCACCGGCCGCGACTTTGATGACACTGGGAAGCTAACCTCGACCGCAACAGTTCTTGACGAGGCGACGGCCCGACAACTCGCCCAAGCGCTCGAAGTATCGGCCCCGTCCGTGTCCACCATCGAGGCCAAGCCCTACACGCGTCGACCGGCGGCACCATTCACGACCTCGACGCTGCAGCAAGAGGCGGGTCGCAAGCTGCGTCTCGGATCGCGTGACACGATGCGAATCGCACAGAGTCTCTACCAAAACGGCCACATCACGTACATGCGAACCGACTCGATTTCGCTTTCGGCTCAGGCCGTTTCGGCCGCTCGTTCGCAGGCGGTTTCCCTTTACGGTCAGGCATCGATTCCCGCGCAGCCCCGCACGTACCAATCCAAAGTCAAGAATGCGCAAGAAGCGCATGAGGCGATTCGACCGGCGGGTGACACGTTCAAAACCCCCGATGAGATGCGCAAACTGTTGTCCGCGGACGAATTCCGTCTGTATGACCTGATTTGGAAGCGAACCGTCGCTTCGCAGATGGTTGACGCGACGGGTGAAACGGTTTCCGTCACGATGACGGCACCCCTTGGTGCGCTTGGTACCGCCACGATGTCCGCCGCGGGCACGACCATCACGAATCGCGGATTTCTTGCCGCCTACGAAGAAGGCCAGGACGTCGACCGCAACGACGACGAGTCGGACGACGACGCCAAGATTCCGAACCTCACTGTGGGTGATGTTCTCACCGTTCCTGACGTGACGCCGAAACCTCACGAGACGTCGCCTCCACCCCGATTCACCGAGGCCAGCCTCGTCAAGGCACTCGAGGAACGCGGCATCGGCCGCCCGTCGACCTACGCGTCAATCATTGGTGTCCTCTTCGAACGCGGATATGTGACCAAGCGTGGGACGGCACTCGTTCCCGGCTGGACGGCATTCGCCGTCATCGCGTTGCTCGAACGTTTCTACACCGACTTCGTTGAGTACGACTTCACCGCCGAACTCGAAAACGACCTCGACCGCATCTCGGTTGGGGAACTCAAGGGAACCGACTATCTGCAGCACTGGTACTTCGGCACGGGCGAGCACGCCGGTCTCGTCAACACCTGTGTTGATTGGAAGGCCACGATTGATGCCCGGGAGGCAAACTCCTTTCCTCTTGGCGACGGCATTGTCGTTCGCAGCGGAAAGTTTGGGCCGTATCTCGAGATCCAGACCGGTGAGGACGAAAAGCGCAATGTTTCGGTGCCGGATGGCCTTGCTCCGGACGAATTGACGCTCGAAAAGGCGCGTGAACTGCGGGACGCCCCCGAGCCGGGGTCCCGTGCAATCGGTGTTAGCGCTGACGGAACCAACATGATCACGGCCCGTGTCGGGCGATTTGGCGGATACATCCAGGAAAGCCCGATCGACCCCGAGATCCTCGAGGGCAACGAGCCCGTCTACACTCTGCCCGAATACACACCACGCAAGATCAAGGGCAAAGACCCGAAGCCGCGCACCGCGTCGCTGTTCTCGACGATGGACCCGACAGCGGTCGACCTCGAAACCTGCATCCGGTTGTTCGAACTACCGCGCATCGTGGGAATCGACCCGGAAACGGATAAGCCCATCACGGCGCAAAACGGCCCCTACGGCCCGTATCTCAAGAAGGGGACGGACTCGCGTTCACTCGAGAACGAACAGGCCATCTTTGACGTGACTCTTGAACAAGCCCTCGAATTGTTCGCGCAACCCAAATACGGGTCACGTTCGGCGTCGAGCATCAAAGAACTCGAGCCCGATCCCGTGAGCGGCAAACCCATCAAGGTCAAGAGCGGAAAGTTCGGCCCGTACGTCACCGACGGCGAAACGAACGCGACGATTCCGGCCGGCGAGGTACCGGAAGAGGTCTCGCACGAACGCGCGGTTGAACTCATCGCCGACCGCCGCGCCAAAGGGCCCGCTCCGAAAAAGACTCCCATCCGCCGAGTGACCCGAGCCAAGAAATGACCGGACTGTTCATCACGCTCGAGGGCGGCGACGGTACGGGCAAAAGCACGCAGGCGGCCCTCATCGGTGACTGGTTCACCGCCAAGGGGCGAGAGATTGTCTTTACGCGCGAACCGGGTGGGACCGACCTGGGAAACGAACTGCGCGAAATCGTCTTGCACTCGCGCGGGCACATCGCACCGCGCGCCGAAGCACTGCTCTACGCGGCGGATCGCGCCCACCACATCGCCACCGTTGTTCGTCCGGCGCTCGAACGCGGTGCTGTCGTGATTCAAGATCGTTACCTCGATTCATCGGTTGCCTACCAAGGTGCTGGGCGCGTGCTCGATCCAGACGAAGTTCGCCACGTGAGCATGTGGGCAACCGAGGGACTCGTGCCGGATGTCACCGTTGTGCTTGACCTCGATCCCGCGATCGGGCGCGACCGTTTAGACGCGGCGAACAAACAATTCGATCGGCTCGAAGCCGAGGCGTTGGAATTCCACACTCGAGTGCGCGATGCCTATCTGACGATGGCCGCCGCCGAACCCGAGCGTTTTCTTGTTGTCGATGCGACCCTCGATCGTGACACGATTCGAAATGCGATCATCGCGCGATTGGGCGAATTGTCGTGACGGCACTGTGGGATGACCTCGTCGGACACGATGCCGTCATCGCACAGATGCGCGCCGCGGCTGCGAGCCCCGACACGCTTGCCCAGTCGTGGCTGATCACCGGCCCCGCTGGTTCCGGGCGCTCACTCGTCGCGAGGGCTTTTGCGGCTGATTTGTTGGGTGCGGGTGAAGACGCCGAGGTGATCGACCGACAGGTGCGGGGACTCACTCACCCCGATCTCACGGTTCTGGCAACCGACCGCGTGTTGATTCCCATCGACGAGGTGCGTGAACTAGTCGAGACGTCGTATCGATCACCGGTCGCGTCGTCGTGGCGAATCATCATTATCGAAGACTCCGACCGGATGGCTGAACGAACCTCGAACGTGCTCCTCAAGGCGCTTGAGGAACCCGCCGCACGAACAATCTGGATCCTGTGTGCTCCGAGCGAAGCGGACGTCATTCCCACTATTCGTTCGCGCGTCCACAGTGTGCGCTTGGGGGTGCCGCCCATCGCGGACATCGCGGCGATGCTCGTTTCCCGTGACGGAGTCGACGCCACCATTGCCGAACAATCCGCCCGTCACGCCCAGAGCCACATCGGCATGGCCCGTCGTCTTGCGACGACCCCCGAAGCGCGCGAGCGTCGAGCTCGTAGCTTGTCGCTTGTTCTCGGAATTCGAGCCGTGTCGGAAGCCGTCAACGCGGCAGCTGAGATCGTCACACTGGCCACCGATGACGCAAAGGCGTACACCGAGGCACGCGACGAATCCGAACGCTCGGAGTTTTTGAATTCGCTCGGGCTCGCCCCCGGCGAGGCGGTCCCCATCGGTCTCCGGCCGCAGGTGAAAAATCTCGAAGAGAACCAAAAGCGCAGGGCGACCCGGTCGTTGAGGGACGGGGTCGACCGAGTGTTGACTGACCTCGAATCGCTGTACCGCGACATTCTCGTCGTCGCGCTCGGTGGCGAGGTGCCGCTGACTAACCCCGAATTTGCCGATGGTATCGCCGCCTGGCTTACCCATCACGATGCGGCTCATGCCGTTCGAATTCTCGACGCGATCGACGTCGCGCGTGGGCGAATCGAACGAAATGTCACGCCCTTACTGTCGCTCGAGGCCTTGTTCGTCGAAGCCAGCGGCGTTGCAACTGCTTAAGCTCGGTCGCGCGCCCGTGATAACCTAGTGCGGTTGCCGTAACGGCGATGCCTCGATAGCTCAGTGGTAGAGCACTTCACTCGTAATGAAGGGGTCGTGAGTTCAATCCTCACTCGAGGCTCAGATTATTCGTCTGGCGTGAACTTCAGCGCAATGGAATTCATGCAATACCGCAGACCGGTTGGCGTTCCGAACCCGTCGGGGAAGACGTGACCGAGGTGGCCGTTGCACGACGCACACCGAACTTCGGTCCGGGTTTGCCCCAACGTGTTGTCCTCGAGCAAGACAACGGCCTCGGGGTTGATGGTTTCGTAGAACGACGGCCAACCACAGTGGCTATCGAACTTGGTGCCGGCGACGAATAGCTCAGCGCCGCACCCACCACACGTGTAGAAGCCGGCACGATCCTCTTCGAGGAGTTCGCCTGTCCATGGACGTTCGGTTCCTGCTTCGCGCAGCACGTGAAATTGCTCGGGGGTCAGAGCCTCGCGCCATTCGGCGTCAGTCCGCTCGGAGGGGTTTTCTGTCATGCACACTATTAAACTCGGAAACATGGCGAACAGCGAGCGGGAACGAACCGCCGACTGGTTTCGCCGCTTCGCACACGCCGAAGGTGCCGAGTCACCGCGCTTTCGCGATTGGGCACTCGGAATCGCGAATGACGACGAACTCCTCGCCCTCGTCGCAAAACTGCCGCTGTCGAAACGTCAACCCGTTCTCGTTCTGACCTGCGCCCGAGTCGCCGGTGTCCCACTTCGACCATTCGAGACCGCCCGCGGCGATTTTGTCGCCTTGTGGCCGGTCATCGCGAAGTTGGCAAAGACGCGATCGACACAAACCAATGACCCTCGAAGGTGTACCCCGCTCCTCATCGCCCTTGACCGAATTCGCGGACCAATCGCCCTGGTCGAAGTCGGGGCGTCGGCCGGTTTGACGCTTTTTCCCGATCGCTATACATACATATGGAATTCGCCGGGGCGCTCGGTTACGTCGCATCCCGCGGACGGCCCGTCGACAGTGTCGCTTGTTGCTGACATCGCGGGCTGGGGAGCCAACCCGCCTCGCCGCCCGAACATCGTGCATCGCGAAGGGATCGACCTAACTCCGCTCGACGTGACCAAGTCGGCTGACAAGGATTGGCTCGAGGCGCTGGTGTGGCCTGAGCAAACCGATCGGCTCGATCTCGTGCGGGCGGCGGCGGGCATTGTCGCGCAGACACCGCCGACGCTGACCGCTGGTGACGCGGTCGTGGAAATCCGTGCCGCGGTGGCGCGTGCCCGAAAGGTCGCACCGAAGGCGACAATCGTGGTGTCGTCGCCCGCGGTGCTTGTCTATCTCAATCCCGCCGAGCGTGAGAAATTTGCGACGTATTGCACGCGGTCGAACGTGCGATGGATTTCTCTCGACGGTCGTCGCGTCATTCCGCGAATCGGTGACGCGGCGGACGAGAGGGGAATCGAGGGCGATTTCGTGTTGAGCCTCGACGGCGTGCCCATCGCCTCGGTCGACCCACTCGGCAGGCAGGTCACCGTGTATGGCGCATCAGGGTTGTCGCCAGAGGAAGTTGACGTCATCGAGTTTGAGCGCGAGAACTGGGGGCCAACTCGATCGAAAGAATCATTGGTGCGAAAAGTGTGGAACCTGCCACTTGTGCGCTACTACCAACGCCTTTACGGGATAATGGAATCAGCCGCCGCGAGGCGGTATGACCCGATTTTGGTCAGAAGTTTTGCCGAGACGAGCGAACTTTAGACCGACAGACTGTAGACGGATGTGACGCGCGCGTGGCAAAAAAACCACAGGACCGATTCGATGACAAGAGCGCCTACGCAGGGCGAGCGGGTGCTCATCGCCAGCCCATTTCTCGCCGCCCGTGGTGGGTGACGACACTGATATCGGTTGGTGTCACGGCGGGACTTATTCTTGCCGCATTGGCCGGAGTCGCAGTGCTTGATGCGAGGAACCTTAAGCCGATTGACATCTCGGTGTTAGGAATCACGGTGACGCCGGCTCCAGAGATTACTGGCGTCGATCCGACGCTTCTCACCGAGGAAGAACGCCAACAAATCACCATCACGGTGCTCAACGGAACGACGTCCACGACACTTGATGAGGATGTCGCGGCTATTCTGACGACACAGGGCTGGGTGAACATCTCTACTGCGGATGCGGCGGATTCCACAATCAAAATTAGTGTTGTTGTGTATGGTCCAGACAAAAACCTTTCCCTCGCGACGAGCGTCGCTGAAAGCCTAGGAATCGCTGCGGTTAAGCAATCCGACAGTTATCCCGGCGCGACGGTTACTGTGTTGGTAGGTAATGATTTTGTTCGCTAACTGGACCTGATCGGACACATTCGAATGAAAAAAAATCTATTCGTAACCCTCGGAGTGGCGATGGTCGCAGCCCTTTCCGGCTGTGCCGGAATTCAATTCCCCGGACTGGACCTCGATCCGAATTCGACCCCCTCGGCGACTCCAACGCCGGTCGAATACGCGCCGTTGTCGGGGGTCCCGGTCCCCATCGGTTCCCTTGACCACCCCGTATTGATGGCGAAGATCGATAACAGCCCTGAAGCCCGGCCTCAAGTCGGACTCAATGAAGCGGACATCGTTTTTGAGGAACTTGTTGAAGGCGGCCTTTCTCGTTACCTCGTCGTCTGGCATTCGGTAATCCCCACCGAAATCGGACCAATTCGATCGATACGACCGATGGACCCGGACATCGCATTGCCCTTCAGCGGCGCTATTACGTATTCGGGCGGTCAGCAGCGGTTCGTGCAGATGATGATTGACACAGGGCTGGAAAATGTGATTCACGGGCAATCGGGCACGGAGGACTACATCTATCGCTCGGAAACAATGATTGCGCCCCACGACGTGATTGTTCGTGCAAAAGATTTGATCGCGTCACTGTCCGACCTCGCACCGCCCGCACCAGCATTTGAATTCGCCGGTGAGGGTGTCACCCCGACTGCCCTGGCTCAGGGAAAGGCGGCTAAGCGATTAATCACCTCGTTCTCGGCCTACAATTCTCCGTCGTGGGAGTTCGATCCCGAATCAGGTGTGTATGGCCGTCTCCAAGCAGGTGGAGAAACGGATGTTGACGAAAGTCAGAAGCAATTGACTGCTCGTAACGTCGTGGTACAAATGGTCGATGAGTCGGGTGAATACGGCTATGTACCGCACGCACTTGTGGTCGGCGAGGGTGTTGCCTGGATCTCAACCGGCGGCAAGACCGTTGAGGCGACGTGGACCAAAACGCTGCCCGATGCAATGACGGTTTTCACTTTAGCGAATGGCGAAATAGTCACACTGGCACCCGGTCGCACGTGGATCGAGTTGGTTCCGACGACAAGTGGCTATTTCCAAGCGAAACGCCGCTAGTTTTTCCACAGCCAATTTGCACTCTCTTGTCGAGAGTGCCAGAATTAGAGTTAGCACTCGCATACCGTGAGTGCCAATGACATGACCTACGTCCTGGAGGACAGACACACATCATGGCCAAATTAATTGCATTCAACGAAGAGGCCCGTCGCGGCCTCGAGCGCGGCCTCAACATTTTGGCTGACGCAGTCAAGGTGACGCTGGGACCCCGCGGTCGCAACGTCGTATTGGAGAAGAAGTGGGGCGCTCCCACAATCACGAACGACGGTGTTTCGATTGCCAAGGAAATCGAGCTCGAAGACCCGTTCGAAAAGATTGGCGCAGAACTCGTCAAAGAGGTAGCCAAGAAGACCGATGATGTCGCCGGAGACGGCACCACGACATCCGTCGTTCTCGCACAGGCCATCGTTCGCGAAGGACTTCGCAACGTTGCCGCTGGCGCCGACCCCATCAGCCTCCGCCGCGGAATCGACAAGGCCGTTGCCGCGTTGACCGAGCAGCTTCTCAAGAACGCCAAGGATGTCGAGACGAAGGCGGAAATCGCCGCGACCGCATCCATCTCGGCCGCCGACACCGAAATCGGGGATCTCATCGCCGAAGCCATCGACCGTGTTGGTAAAGAAGGTGTCGTCACTGTCGAGGAGTCGAACGCGTTCGGCACCACGCTCGAGGTCACCGAGGGAATGCGTTTCGACAAGGGATTCCTTTCCGCGTACTTCGTCACTGACCCCGAGCGCATGGAAACGGTGTTCGAAAACCCTTACATCCTCATCGTCAACTCGAAGATCTCGATGATCAAGGACCTTCTTCCCGTGATTGAGCAGGTCGCTCAGTCAGGCAAGCAGCTTCTCATCATCGCCGAAGATGTCGACGGAGACGCTCTCGCGACACTCGTCGTCAACAAGATTCGTGGCATCTTCAAATCGGTCGCCGTCAAGGCTCCTGGTTTCGGAGACCGTCGCAAGGCCATGCTGCAGGACATCGCGCTTCTCACGGGTGGACAGGTCATCAGCCAAGAAGTCGGGCTCACGCTCGACGGCGTCACGCTCGACTTGCTCGGTACCGCACGCAAGGTCGTCATCAGCAAGGACGAGACCACCATCATCGAAGGTGGCGGAACGTCCGAGGCTGTTGCTGGTCGCGTCAAGCAGATTCGTGCGGAAATCGAGAACACCGATTCTGATTACGATCGCGAGAAGCTCATGGAGCGTCTTGCCAAGCTTGCTGGTGGCGTCGCCGTCATCAAGGCAGGTGCCGCGACCGAGGTCGAACTCAAAGAGCGCAAGCACCGCATTGAGGACGCCATTCGTAATGCGAAGGCTGCTGTCGAAGAGGGCATCGTCCCCGGCGGTGGAGTCGCACTCCTTCAGGCCGCTTCGGTACTCGACAAGCTCAAGTTGGACGGAGACGAGCAGACCGCCGTCAACATCATCCGGCTGGCTATCGAGGCGCCGCTGCGTCAGATTGCGCTTAACGCGGGCCACGAACCCGGTGTTGTTGTCAACATGGTTCGCAGCCTTCCGATCGGACAGGGCCTCAACGCCGCGACCGGTGAGTACGTCGACATGCTCGCCGCGGGAATCAGTGACCCGGTGAAGGTAACGCGTTCGGCCCTTCTCAACGCGGCATCTATCGCCGGATTGTTCCTCACGACGGAAGCCGTCATCGCGGAAAAGCCGGAGGCAGCTCACGCAGCTCCCGCCGGTGACCCCAGCGGAGGCATGGGCTTCTAGCTCGAACAACTCGGACGGGGGTGGCGAAAGCCGCCCCCGTTCTTTTCATTAACGACCGAGGATGTGCACGTTCGCCTGTTCTGTTTCGAGGTAGTGACTTTGGATTTGTCGGAGGGCGGTACCGATGTCGCTCAACGACTCGGTCACCCGAGTGCTTGCTGCCATCCACTCGTCGACAACACCCGCGAAGGCGAGTGCGGCTGGCCCTGACCAGGAACCGTCGAGCCCCCGAAGTTGGCTTGTGAGGCTGGCGATGTCGGTGTGAATTGATTCGATGGTGCGGGCAATGTGGGTCGCGGCGCCGTCGAGAGCGTGCGCGTCAACGTGGAAACTGGTCATTCCGCCAGTGTCGTACAGCAGAGTCGCGCTGTCAGATCACCCGCGTGAATCTGGGGACAACCCAGGTGGCTGTTGTCCCGTTGCTAAATAGCACCCTCGTCAACAATCTCGTAGGCATAGCCCTGCTCAGTGAGGAACCGCTGACGGTTCTGAGCAAAATCTTGTTCAACGGTGTCACGGGCGACAACGGTGTAAAAAAC
>CAIRWJ010000139.1 GCA_903882245.1 uncultured Microbacteriaceae bacterium
AACTCTTTCAACGCAAAGAACAATCTGGAAGTTGCGGGAAAAAGTTTTGAGATTTTCGATATCTCCAAGATTGACGGAGCTTCAAATCTTCCTTTCTCGCTCAAAATTTTATTAGAAAATCTGCTTCGTACCGAAGATGGCGCCAACATCACTGCCGATCACATCAAGGCGTTAGCCAACTGGGATCCAGCTACTGAACCAGATACTGAAATTCAATTCACTCCAGCCCGCGTTGTGATGCAGGATTTCACCGGTGTCCCGTGCATCGTCGACCTCGCGACGATGCGCGAAGCCGTTGCAGAACTGGGTGGAGACCCCAAAAAGATCAACCCGCTCGCTCCCGCTGAGCTAGTCATCGACCACTCCGTCATTGCCGATTTGTTTGGTCGTGAAGATGCGTTCGAGCGAAACGTCGAAATCGAATATGAGCGAAATGGCGAGCGCTACCAATTCCTTCGATGGGGTCAAACGGCGTTCGACAATTTCAAGGTGGTTCCACCCGGAACGGGAATCGTCCACCAGGTCAACATCGAGAACCTCGCCAAAGTCGTCTACACCCGGGATGTTGATGGTGAAACCCTGGCGTTCCCCGACACGTGTGTCGGCACAGATTCCCACACCACCATGGTGAATGGGCTCGGAGTACTCGGGTGGGGAGTCGGCGGCATTGAAGCCGAAGCCGCCATGCTCGGTCAGCCCGTCTCGATGCTGATTCCGCGCGTTGTCGGGTTCAAACTCACCGGCGACATCCCTTCGGGTATCACTGCTACGGACGTCGTGCTCACCATCACGGAGATGCTCCGAGCACACGGCGTTGTGGGGAAATTCGTTGAATTCTATGGCAAAGGCGTGGGACAGGTCCCGCTGGCGAACCGCGCGACCATCGGAAACATGAGCCCAGAATTCGGCTCGACCGCCGCGATGTTCCCCGTCGATCAGGTAACGGTCGACTACCTCAAACTGACCGGTCGACCGTCTGAAACGTTGTCTCTCGTCGAGGAGTACGCCAAGGCGCAGGGACTGTGGCACAACCCCGACCTAGAACCAATTTTCTCAGAGTATCTCGAACTCGATCTCTCGTCGGTCGTACCGTCGATCGCGGGCCCGAAGCGTCCGCAGGACCGCATTGAACTGGACAAGGCCAAGAAGACCTTCGCGCAAGACCTCGTCGCGTACGGAGCCGGTAAAGCCGCGGATGTGTCTATGGACGGCGAGCACTTCACTGTCGACAACGGTCACGTCGCAATCGCAGCAATCACGTCGTGTACCAACACGTCAAACCCTTCTGTCATGCTCGCGGCCGGACTTCTCGCGCGGAATGCGGTGGCTAAGGGCCTCGTGTCCAAGCCATGGGTCAAGACAACACTTGCCCCTGGCTCCAAAGTCGTGACTGACTATTACGAAAAGGCCGGCCTCATGGACGACCTCGAAGCGTTGGGCTTTTATCTCGTTGGCTACGGTTGCACAACGTGTATCGGAAACTCTGGGCCACTCCTTCCCGAGATTTCGGCCGCTGTGAACGACAACGATCTTGCGGTGACCGCCGTGTTGTCGGGAAACCGCAACTTTGAGGGCCGAATCAACCCCGACGTTAAAATGAATTACCTCGCGTCACCTCCCCTCGTGATTGCGTATGCACTTGCAGGAACAATGAATTTCGATTTTGAGAAGGATGCTCTCGGTCAGGACACCGATGGGCATGACGTGTACCTCGCTGACATCTGGCCGTCGGCCGCCGAGGTACAAAAAACAATCGATTCGTCAATTGACACAGAGATGTTTGTTCGTCAGTACGCGTCGGTTTTCGACGGTGACGACCGTTGGAAGTCCATTCCTACGCCGATTGGCAACGTTTTTGAGTGGGACCCGAAATCGACCTATGTTCGCAAGCCTCCCTACTTTGATGGAATGACGGTTGCGACGACGCCGGTTTCCGACATCACTGGGGCACGGGTCCTTGCGCTTCTGGGCGACTCGGTGACAACGGATCACATTTCACCAGCCGGTTCAATCAAAGCGGACACGCCAGCGGGGAAGTACCTGCAGGCGAACGGTGTCGAACGCGGTGACTTCAACTCGTACGGTTCCCGACGCGGAAATCACGAGGTGATGATCCGAGGGACCTTCGCGAATATCCGTCTCAAGAACCAGTTGCTGGATGGCGTCGAAGGTGGTTACACGCGGGACTTCACCACGGCCGCGGGTGACCAATCATTCATTTATGACGCCTCCCAGAATTATCAGCAGGCGGGAACTCCACTCGTCATCCTTGCGGGCAAAGAGTACGGCTCTGGTTCCAGCCGAGACTGGGCCGCGAAGGGCACCAGCCTCTTGGGAGTCAAGGCTGTCATTGCGGAGTCGTTCGAGCGAATTCACCGGTCGAATCTGATTGGTATGGGAGTTATTCCACTTCAGTTCCCGGTTGGCCATAACGCTGAATCTCTGGGGCTGACCGGTTGCGAAGAGTTCTCGTTCACGGGTATTGACGAACTCAATGCGGGGACTACTCCGGGCACGGTTCGGGTTGTCGCCTCGCCGACGGAACACTCTGCATCAAGCGCGACGGTGATTGAATTCGATGCTGTCGTTCGCATTGACACACCCGGCGAAGCCGACTACTACCGCAATGGCGGAATACTCCAGTACGTTTTGCGATCGCTCCTTTAGGCCGCCATGTTGTTGTCAAAAATCTCCGCGCCCAGCGACGTCAAGAACTTGACGTTGGTCGAATGCGAGAAACTGTCGCAGGAAATTCGCGACTTTCTGATCGACTCTGTTTCGCTAACCGGCGGTCACCTCGGACCGAATCTCGGGGTCGTCGAGTTGACGGTCGGACTTCATCGTGTTTTCGATTCACCGAACGATCCATTTATTTGGGATACGGGACACCAGTCGTATGTTCATAAAATTCTGACCGGTCGACGAGACTTCTCGCATCTCCGCGAAGCAGGTGGACTGGCCGGTTACCCGCAGCGCTCGGAATCGGTCCATGACATCGTTGAATCGAGCCACGCATCGAGTTCACTGTCGTGGGCAGATGGAATTTCCAAGGCGTTCGAAATGACGGGACAGTCAGACCGCCACGTTATCGCGGTGATTGGCGATGGTGCGTTGACCGGGGGAATGACGTGGGAAGCGCTCAATAACATTTCGCACGACAACTCGCGCAAGCTCGTGGTCGTTGTCAATGACAACGGACGTTCGTATGCACCGACAATCGGCGGGGTCGCACGATTCCTATCGGATGTGCGTACTCGACCGTCTTATCGGACCCTTCACCGTGTGTCATGGGCCATCACGAAGCGACTCGGTGGACCTGCTCGTGCGCTGTATCGCGGAATTAGGGGCGGGGTTCACGGGTTCCTCTCTCGTTTCACGAACAATGAGGCCCTGTATTCAAACCTCGACATCAAATACATCGGGCCTGTGGACGGTCACAACATGAGGGATGTCGAGCGCGCGCTAGAACAGGCCAAGGATTACGGTAGCCCTGTCATCGTTCACGTCATCACCGAGAAGGGTCGAGGCTACGAGCCGGCCAGGCTCAACGAAGCTGACCAGTTCCACGCGATTGGTGCATTTGACCCTGTGACCGGTGAAGAAAACGGCGGCGGCGGACAGTCGTGGACAACGGTGTTCGCGGACGAACTGGTCGAACTCGCGCGGCAGAACGAGGCAATTGTGGGGATCACGGCGGCAATGCTGCGCCCAACAGGACTCTCCGCAATGGCGGAGGTATTCCCCGATCGCGTCTTTGATGTCGGGATTGCAGAACAACACGCCACCACGAGCGCAGCGGGGATGGCTTTTGGTGGCTTGCATCCCGTGGTTGCGGTCTATGCGACCTTCATGGGTCGCGCCTTTGATCAGGTGCTCATGGATGTTGCGCTTCACAAGGCCGGAGTGACGTTCGTCCTCGACCGATCGGGTGTGACGGGGCCGGATGGCGCGTCACACCACGGAATGTGGGACCTGGCCATGTTGCAGATTGTTCCGGGAATTCGAATCGCCGCTCCTCGGGATGCGTCGACCTTGCGCGAGGAACTCGCTGAATCGGTCGTGGTCAACGACGGCCCCACTGTCGTTCGTTTTCCCAAGGGGAACGTCGTCGAGAGCATTCCTGCACATCGCCGGACCGGCGACGGTGTGGACGTGCTCCGTGAGGATTCAACTCACGATGTGCTCATTGTCGCGGTCGGAGCGATGGCGCCCCTAGCACTTGACGTCGCGGAGCGGCTTGCGGCGTCCGGGATTGGCTCCACGGTTGTTGATCCACGCTGGGTGATTCCGGTCGCATCATCGATTGTTGATTTTGCCCGCGATCACCGAATTGTCGTGTCGATAGAGGACGGCATTCGCGTAGGAGGTGTTGGAACACGCATCCGACAGGAACTCCGTCACGCTGGTGTCGATACTGGCGTAGACGAACTCGGTCTGCCCGATGAATTTCTCGAACACGACACTCGCGGGAATATTCTGTCAAGGGTTGGTCTCACACCCGATGCCATCGCGACAAAAATTGTGAGCCAACTCAGCGGGTCGACGGTACCCAAGGCGAAGCCAAAGAAACGTTAGGCGAAGTCTAGGGTGGGGTGGAATAGTCCGCCCGCGGCTCGTTCGCTCGCTCCACAGGCGTCCAGGTACGGCGTCATTCCGCCTATCGCCGTTGGCCAGCCAGCGCCATTAATCATGCAGAGATCGATGTCGGTAATGGTCGCAACGACACTGGCGTCGAGCATAATCCGGACTTCGCGAGCAAGTGCGTCGACCATGCTGTTGTGGATTTCCTTGCCTGTAAGGAGTTGAGTTCCCTGAATCAGTGCGGCGAGATCCTCGCCCACCGAATCGGACGATGGGCGTGCGGTGACCGCCCGCAACGTGTCGCCGACGAAGAATCGATCGGGCGCACTCGCATGCAGCGACTCCAACATCGAGAGAGAAACTTTCCGTCCAATCAGATCGATGAGGGCGAATGGAGTCATGGGAAGTCGGAGTGGCTCCAGGGCAGTGGAGATGTCCGTTGCGGTAACGCCGGTTTCGACGAGCCGCAGCGACTCACCAAG
>CAIRWJ010000140.1 GCA_903882245.1 uncultured Microbacteriaceae bacterium
CGGACCTCGAGGCGATTGGTCAAGACCTCTCGGATCAGGTTGGTCACACCACGGGGGCTCTGACCCACCGCGAGATGAGTCAGATGGCAGAGCGCTATGGGCTTGCCATCATTTATGTGGATGATCTGCCGGAGTCCGCGCGCAGCATCACCGATTGGGCCAACGGGCACGTATACCTTCCGCCCGCGTCGATTCCCGGTGGGCACGGCCTTCGGTCGATGGCGATTCAATCGATTGCACACCGAATCCTCGGGCACAATGTCCCCTCGAGCTATCCGGAGTTTTTGCAGCAACGCCTCGAGATCAACTATGTGGCCGCTGCCGCCATCATGCCGGGTCGCCAAGCCGTCGAATTCCTGACCAAGGCGAAGGCTGAGCGCAACATCGCCGTGGAGGATTTTCGTGACGCGTTCGGTGTCACCCACGAATTCGCGTCGATGCGATTTACCAACCTTGCGACGAGTCATCTCGACATTCCGGTTCACTTCCTTCGCGTCGGCGATGATGGCGCCGTTTACAAGGCATACGAGAACGACGGACTGCCGATTCCGACCGATGTCACCGGGGCCGTCGAAGGACAACGGCTCTGCCGGCAGTGGAGTGCTCGAGTTGCACTCGAACGCGTCAATCGCACAACCGAATACCACCAGTACACAGACACTCCCGATGGCACGTTCTGGGAGTCGACTCAGACGGGCTCGGGAGTCGACGGCAGTTTCTCAATCACGGTGGGAGTGCCCTTTGCCGACTCGAAGTGGTTCCGCGGACGCGACACCGCCGATCGCAAGTCGTCGACCTGCCCCGACCCAACATGTTGTGTGTTGCCGACCGACGAACTCACCGCGAAATGGTCAGGAAACACGTGGACGAGCGCGGCGATGCACTCTCAGGTGCTCACACCACTTCACCGCGGAAGTTTCCCAGGAGTGGACGATCGGGCGGTGTTCGAATTCCTCGAGCGGCACTCTGCGCAGTAGTACGCTGGTGACACAAGCCCCTTTAGCTCAGTGGATAGAGCGTCTACCTCCGGCGTAGAAGGTCGCAGGTTCGAATCCTGTAGGGGGTACCCCTCAACTCACCTGACGAGCGACTTAAGATGGACGTATGAACCCCGACGCGTTGAGTACCGCCATTGCCGAGGTAACCCGTGCGGTCATCGGCGCTCGCGATGAGGCGGTTGCAACGGAAATCACCGACTCGATGGTTGCGCTTGAGCGTCCGAAAAATCGCGATCACGGAGATTGGGCGACGTCGATTGCCCTCAAGGTCGCCAAGCGAATTGACATGAACCCACGCGATGTTGCCGCAGAGCTTCACTCGGCACTCTCGGCGATTACGGGTATCAAGGCGGTTGACATCGCGGGTCCGGGATTCCTCAACATCACACTAGATGCAGCGGCAGCCGGCGAAATCGCTCGAACCATCGTGACCGCGGGTGCCACCTTCGGGCACAATGTCACCCTTTCCGGACAGTCCATCAATCTCGAATTCGTGTCGGCCAACCCAACCGGACCATTGCACATTGGGCACACGCGTTGGGCTGGACTGGGCGATTCCATCGGTCGCGTTCTGCGGGCATCCGGTGCGACGGTTGCCAGCGAGTTTTATATTAACGACGCCGGCGCACAGATGGACGTCTTCGGCGAATCCGTCCTTGCGGCAGCACTCGGTGAACCGACGCCCGAGAACGGCTATCCGGGGGAATATGTTCAAGAACTGGGTAAGACGGCGCTTGAGCGTCGCCCCGACCTCGGTGCCCTTCCCCGAGACGAGGCAATCGTCATCGCCCGCGACATCGGGTACGAACTGCAGTTGCAGGAAATCAAGGATTCGTTGGCGCAATTCAATGTCGAGTTCGATGTGTGGTTCAGCGAAGGCGACCTGCACGCCGGCGGCGACACCTCACTGGTGGAGAAGGCAATCGAACGACTCCGCGCACAAGGCCACGTGTACGACGACGACGATGCCGTGTGGGTTCGCACCACCGACTTCGGCGATGACAAAGACCGCGTGATTCGCCGAGGAAACGGTGTCCACACCTATTTCGCTGCCGACGCCGCGTATTACCTGTCCAAGGGCGACCGCGGATACCAGCACAAGATTTACCTGCTGGGCGCTGACCACCACGGTTATGTTCATCGCCTCAAGGCGCTCGCGGGAGCGGCGGGCGATGACCCCAACAAAGACATCGAAATCCTGATCGGTCAACTCGTCAGCATCAATGGCGCAAAGTTGTCCAAACGCGCGGGCAACGTCATCGAACTGAACGACTTGCGCGAATGGCTTGGAACTGACGCGCTGCGCTATTCGCTCGCTCGATACCCCGCGGATTCGCCGCTGTCGCTGGACCCGGAACTCCTGACCAAGAAGTCGAACGACAACCCGGTCTTTTATGTTCAGTACGCGCACGCCCGAACCTGCGCCGTTGCGCGTAATGCGACCACCGCGGGTGTCGACCGCTCAGTGTTTCGAGCCGAACTGCTCGACCACCAGACCGAGGCCGACCTCGCGAATGCACTGGCCGATTTCCCACGCGTGGTCGCACAGTCGGCCACACTGCGCGAACCACACCGCGTCGCCCGCTATTTAGAGGAGCTCGCCGCGTTTTACCACCGCTGGTACGACAATTGCCGCGTCACGCCTCTGGGCGATGACGACGTCGACGATGCACACCGCACGCGGCTCTGGCTCAACGATTCCGCGGGTCAGGTTTTGCGCAACGGGCTCGACCTGCTGGGCGTCAGCGCACCGGAGCGCATGTGAACCAGTTCACGCCCGAGCAAAGTGCCGCGATTCGCGCGGAATTCCCCGAACTGTCAGAAACAGTTGGCGGACATCCGCTTGTCTACCTCGACACGGCGGCGACGAGCCTTCGACCGCGAATTGCGGTCGACCTCGAATCCGAATTCGCGCTACGACACACCGCCGCGGTTAATCGCGGGGCGCACTCACTCGCCGCCGAAGCGACCGAGGCTTACGACGACGCGCGCGCATCGATCGCTGCGTTCGTCGGTGCACGGCCGAACCAACTCGTTTTCACATCTAACGCGACGGAATCGATCAACCTCGTCGCCATCGCCTTTCGATTGGCATCGTCTGTCGGGTCACCCGCCCGATTCGCTCTCGAGACCGGCGACGAGATCGTTGTGTCCGAGGCTGAACACCACGCGAACCTCATCCCGTGGCAAGAGGCAGCCCAGCAGACGGGCGCCGTTATTCGCGTTGCCCCCATTACGGATGGC
>CAIRWJ010000141.1 GCA_903882245.1 uncultured Microbacteriaceae bacterium
ACGGTCGCGGCAGCCAGTGCCGCATCCGTGACCTACGTTCTGACTTCTGAGGATGTCGGTGGTGTCATCACCTTCGATGTTCTCGCAATGAAGGACGGTTACGCCGACGAGCAGGTCAGTTCGAATTCCACAGCGGAAATTGGTCTTGCATCGTTCAACTTGCGGCCCGTTCCCACAATTGCCGGCGTGACTAAAGTCGGAAATACCTTGACCGCGACGACAGGATCCTGGTCGCCCAACCCATCGTCGTTCACATTCCAATGGACGCGTGACGGGGTTGACATTGAATCTGCGACCTCAGAAACCTACGTACTTGGTCCTCTTGACGCGGGGCGCGTCATTCGCGTTGTTGTGACAGGTGTCCGTTCTGATTATGAAAGTCAGTCCAGCACGAGCCTCCCTACGGGATCGATTGCGAACGGAACATTCACCTCGACACCTCTTCCGACGATTTCTGGAACCGCACGTGTCGGTGTAACGGTCTCAGCCGTGACGGGAACGTGGTCCCCCGTAGCCACATCGAGCACCTTTGTGTGGAAGCGCAATGGCGTTACGATCGCTGGGGCCACCTCGCCAACATATGAAATCGTCGCGGCCGACCTCAACACGCAACTCACGGTTGTGCAAACAGGTTCGTCCACGGGCTACGCGGCTACCCCCGTCACGAGTTTGCCAACTGTTGCCGTTGTCACCGGAATCTTCGGTACCCAGCCGACACCGCAAGTGTCGGGTCTTGCTCGAATCGGTTCGATGCTCACCGCAAGTTCCGAAGCGTGGCAACCAGCTGCGTCGACGTTGACATATCAGTGGAAACGAGCCGGGGTAAACATCACCGGCGCAACCGGTTCGACGTACGTCGTTCAGCCGATTGATGCGGGTTCGACGATTTCGGTCGCCGCTACCGCATCCAGACTTGCCTACCTGCCCGTGACGAAAGTGAGCGCGGCAACCGCAACAATCGACCACCTGGTGTTCTCCGATGCGGTGACCCCGACAATCTCCGGCCTCGAAAAGGTCGAAGGTGTCTTGACCGCTTCGACCGGAGACTGGACGCCAACTCCGACGCAATTCACCTATCAATGGAATCGCAAATTCGCGTCGGACCCCACACCGATCGTGGGTGCCACGAGTGCGACGTATACACTCGTCGGCGCGGATGCGGGCGCGACCATCTCCGTCTCGGTAACGGCGACGAAACTGGGATACACCCCGTTGACGTACACCAGTGAACGCACCGAGGCCATCGAGAACGGGACACTAAGCTTGACGCCAGTTCCCGTGCTAACGGGCGTTCCCCAGGTTGGCGTCGCGTACACCGCGGCCCCCGGCACCTGGGCGGCGACACCTGTTCAACTGTCTTACCAGTGGCTGCTCGACGAGGAAGAAATCGACGGTGCGACGAGCGCGACGTACACACCCGTAGCAGCCGATGTTGACGGGGTGTTGTCTGTTGAGGTTACGGGTTCCAAGGCGGGATATGACTCTGTCACTCAAACGAGCGCGGCAACTGAGCCCGTCCTTTTGGGAGTTTTCGCCGCACCAACTCCAACAATCGCCGGAACCCCGAAGGTGGGCATTGCCATCACGGCCACTCCCGGAGCGTGGGTTCCTGTGACAAGCCCTGCGCGAACATACCAGTGGAAGAAAACGCTGGCTGGAGTCACGACGAACATTTCCGATGCAACTTCAGTGAGCTACACCCCCGTGGCCGCGGACGTTGGGGCGACTCTCACCTTCACCGTGTCGGGCGGACGTGACGGCTACGTTACGCAAACCAAGAACAGCATCGCAACAATCGCTGTCGCGAAGGGAACGTTTAGTGTGCAACCAACTCCCGTGATCTCGGGTGACACCACACCGTCGCGAGTCGGACAGCGTTTGACGGCTTCGGTTGGACGCTGGACGCCTAATGAGTCTGGGGTCACATACCAGTGGAAGCGAGCGGGTGTCGCAATTGCCGGCGCGACGGGCACAACGTACGACACAGTTGCAGCGGACCTCAACACCGCCATCACGGTGACCGCAACGGCAACGCTTGTCGGATACGTTGACGGTCCAGCGACCAGTGCCGCGCGAACGATCAGCGCAGGAGTCTTTACTGCCTCGGCGACACCCCTAATCACTGGCACAAAGGCCGTGAATGGAGTGCTCACCGCCGTCCCTGGAGAATGGTCTCCTGTAGCAACCTTCACCTATCAGTGGAAGCGCGCGGGAGTCAACATCACCGGAGCAACGGCGTCAACCTACGTTCTACGACCCGAGGACGCCGACAAGAAACTCACTGTCGTCGTCACCGGATCTCGCGCGGGGTACACGAGCATCGTTAAAACAAGTGCGGAAACCATTGACATCGCCAGAATTCCGTTTACCGCTCATCCCGAACCCATCATCACAGGGACCGTGGCAGTCGGCCAAACGCTCACCGTCGTGCCCGGAGCGTGGACACCCTCAACCACAGCCTCGCCCATTGTTCTCACCTATCGTTGGGAGCGGGACGGCGACCCCATCACGGGAGCTACCTCATCCACGTACGTTGTCCTCGTCTCTGACGAAGGAACGAAACTCCGCGCATATGTCACCGGAACAAAATTGGGTTACATTACCGACGAAGAGCCGAGTGCCGAAACGAGCGCGGTGGTAAAGGGTACGTTTACGGCTGCACCTAAGCCCACCATTTCGGGAACTGCGAAGGTTGGGGTTGCCTTGACCGCTGTGCCAGGCACGTGGGCACCGTCGACAGTTGCAGCGCCGACATCATTCACATATCAGTGGAAGCGGGAAGGCACGAATATTTCTGGCGCTACCGCAGCAACGTACACCCCAGTAGCAGCGGACCTTGGCAAGCCACTGAGTGTTTCGGTAACAGGTGCGAAAACCGGCTACAACACGGTCACACAGACGAGTGATCCGATTGAGCGACTGACCACCATAGCGGGAAGATTCGCGACGGTACCAAGACCGACCATCGCCGGGACCTCAAAGGTTGGTGTGGAACTCACCGCAACGCCTGGAACCTGGTTACCCGGTGCGGGATCTCTGACCTATCAGTGGCGACGCAACAAGGGTGCCACAACGATCAACATTGCCGGAGCCACGTCGTCTCGATACACCCCGGGCGCGGATGACCAGGGGTGGACGCTGTCCGTCGTGACCACTGCCACAACCGCCGGCTACGTCACGACGTCCAGTCCCGCGAGCATTTCGACAGCCGTTGTTGCTCTCGGTACGATCGAAACCCCAACCACATTGCCCGCGATTTCTGGAACGGTCAAGGTCGGACAGACGCTGACCGCCACAACCGGTGCCACGTGGCCGGTTGGCGCGATTTTGGCCTATCAGTGGAACCGCAACGGTTTGGCGATATCGACCGCGCGAGCGAGCACTTATGTCTTGGTGACCGCTGATTTGACCGCGAGAATAACGGTCACCGTTACTGCGAATCTCCCCGGATATGCGGCCAAAGGCGTGACAAGTCTTCAAACGGTGGCCGTTACCTCACCCTGACAACGCCGCGTGACCGACGATCGCCCAACATAGGAACTACGCGCCCGTGACGAGGACGACTTTCGTCATCTCTTTCTTGTCGAAGGCCGCGTACGCCATGGCTGCGTCTTCCAAAGGGATCTGGTGAGTGAGTACTTTCGACGGAGAGAACTTTCCCGACTGAATCGCAGCGAACATGCGCTCGCGGTCTTTTGTCGGATTACCGACGGAAAAAATCAAGGTCAGTTCCTTCTCGAACATCACCCCATTATTGAGCGGGAAATCGGGTTCGAAATGAGCGCCGACGACCGAGACAACACCTTGCGGGCGCGCAAGGCCAAACGCCGACTGCATCGCGGGAACTGAACCCGAAGCTTCGATGACAACATCCGCACCAATGCCGTGGGATAGCTGATTGACGAGTTTCGCCGTTGCCTCCCCCGGTTCAACGGCCGTCGCCCCGAGGCTTTCCGCGAGTTTACGCCGGTCGAAAATACCGTCGACGGCGATTACCCGTCGAGCGACACCGACCGAAGCGATGATTGCCATCAGTCCCACCGGCCCACACCCCAGAACAACCACCAGGTCGCCGTTCGAGACATTGCCGCGCTGGACCGCGGCGAAGCCGGTTGGGAGGATATCGGCCACAAAGATCGCGTCCTCATTGCTGACGTCGTCAGGGACACCCCACAGTGTTCGACTCGCGTTGGGGATGCGAACAAATTCGGCCTGACCCCCGTCGAGTTTCGGGTAAACACCGGAGTACCCGAACAACGCTCGGTCATCACACTGGGTGACGCGGTTGGCGCGGCAGTGCCCGCATGTCCCGTCCGAGGTCATGCTGGTATTGACAACTCGCTGTCCGATTGTTATCCCCGTGACCGCGTCGCCGAGTTCGGTGACCGTGCCCACAAATTCGTGTCCAAGAATTGTTCCGAATTCGAATCCGGGCGTGTATCCGTGATACGGCAGAAGGTCTGCTCCACAAATTGCGGTGTGCGAAACCTTGACAATGGCGTCCGTCTGTAGCTGAATCGTCGGGTCCGGAACCTCGTTGACGCGAACGTCTTCCGGTCCCATGAGCTGAACAGCTTTCATGCCATCTCCTCAATTTCGATGAGGTACCCATCGGGGTCGACGATGAAGAAGCGACCTCCACCCCACGGCGGACGAAAGACCTCCGAGGCGATGGTGACGCCCGCGGCGCGAAGTGCAGCGTGCACCGTGTCACAGTTGGCGACCTCAACCACGAGCATGGTCGGTTGGTTTGTCACGTCGGACGGTGGGTAATGAAAGTGACCTGGGATGTCGTCTGCCTCCGTGCCTTTTTCTGCGAACGAAAGACGCATTTGGTTGAGGTGCAGAATTGCATAGTCTGGCGCTTCGAAGGTCTGCTCGACGCTGAACCCCAAATGCTCGGAGTAAAACGTGGTCGATCGAGAAACGCTCTCGACAGCAAGGATCACTCCCCCACGGCGGAATTCCGATTCGTTCGTCACGATGTGCCTCCATTGCGTCCCAATACCGCCATCGCGGCGTCAATTCCGGCACCGAGGTCGATTCCGCGAATTCCCTTGTCAATCAACCCTCGACCAACCGCGGCGAGTCCGACGATGGGGTACATGCCGCTCGCACTAGGGCCCATGTGCGCGATTCGCAACAAGTTTCCCGCGCCTTGCCCGCTCGACAACATGACTCCGTATCGTTCCCGAATGTGCGTGCGCATCTCGACATCGTTGACCGAATCAGGGAGCGCGATGGTCGTCAGGCAGTTGGCCGAGATGTCAACCGATGCTGGCCAGAGTTTCAGCCCCATCGCAACGGCACCGACACGGGTCACCTCCGCCGAACGCGCGTGACGTCGAAGGGAATTCTCGAGACCCTCCTCTAGCAGCTGGTCAAGAACAGATTCCACGCCGTAGATGTCCGAAACAGACGGGGTAAAGGGGAACCGCCCCTCGTCCCTCCATTTGATTTTCCAGTCGATGATCGACAAATACGAATCGCGAGGCGCTTTGGGGTTGGCAAGTATGTGGCTCCATGCCCTATCACTGACTGCAACCATTCCAATTCCGGCCGGCCCACCCAGACATTTTTGGGCACCGGTGACGACGACGTCCATGTTCCATGCGTCGGTCTTGAATTCGAGCCCGCCGATCGACGAAACGGCATCGACCAGTGTCAATGCCCCGTGCTTTCGAGCGATTTTGCCTATCTTTTCACAATCCGTGATGGTGCCGGACGGGGTCTCAGAGTGAACCATCGCAATCATCGACACCTCGGGGTGTCCCTTGAGGTAGGTCGCCACGGATTCGGGGCTCACCGCTGCGTTGTAGGGAACTTCAATCTCGTGAAGGATTGCGCCGAACTCGGTGAGCCAGTAGCCCATCCCCTTGCCAAAAACCCCCTGCGCAAGATTGAGGACATGCATTCCCTCGGTGACCATCGACCGTGCCACAGACTCGAGCGCAAGAATGGCTTCCCCCTGCATGAGGAAGACATCATTCTTCGTCTGGAAAACCCGCGCAGCCTTTTTCTCGACTCGTCGGAACCGCTCAAGGAATTCAGGGTCATAGTGATACACGATGGGTTCACCCATCGCGGCGAGCGTCCTTGGCGTTGCCATCACGGGGCCGGCTGAGAGAGTGAAATCGAGTTGGTGCATGCGGTTTCTCCAGTTGTTCAATCGGTTAGCGCGCGCCACGCGTATATGGCACACCGAGTGCCGGGGGCACGTACGACGAGCGGGCAAAGACGATGAGCGTGATCATCACCGCGACGAAAGGAAGCATTTTGATCACATCGGTAGGAAGGTCGAACGACGTCAACTGGAGCACTGTCCCAACAGACACACTTATTCCGTAGACAAATGATGATGCAATGACCCACAAAATTCGTCCGCGCGACAGCATGGTGACGACGATGGCGATGTACCCGATACCTGATGTCATGAACGGCGTGAAGGTCCCCGCCGACATGAGCGCTAGGTACGCTCCGCCGAAACCTGCGAATGCTCCGCCAAGAAGCGCCACAAAGGTTCGGGTGCGGACGACGTTGCCTCCGGCGGCATCGAGGGAATTGGGGTTTTGCCCTGCCGCTCGAACGCGCAATCCGAAATTCGTGTTTCGGAGCACGACCGAGACAACAAACGCGAGCACCAATGCGATCCAGAAGGCCAATGGTTGCTGAAAGATGCTGGAACCCACAACCGGAAGGTCCGAGAGAACCGGAATGGGAAACACGTCGGGCTGACCCAGCCGCGGAGTCGTCTGACCATATGTTGAGAAATACAGAACGCTCGTGATACCGCCACCGATCATCGTAAGGGCAAGCCCGATGACAATCTGATTGAGCCCGAGCCAAATGTTCAACATCACCATCAGTATGGACATCACGAAGCCGGCTGCGATTCCCGCGAGTAAACCAAGGAAGTACGAATTGGTTTCCAGGGTTGTGACGAACCCAAAATACGCCCCGAACAACATCATTCCTTCGATCCCGAGGTTGAGGACCCCCGATTGCTCGCCCAGTGTTTCACCGAGCGAGCCGAGGACGAGTGGAATTGCGCTCGCAATGACGCCCGCAATGAACGTCGCGATAAACGTGGTGGTGAAGATGTCGATCACGCGCGTGCTCCTCTGTCAAATAGTCCCGTGACGGCACGACGCAGACCGGGCGGAAGATAACTTTGCCCCAGATCTTTTTTCACGCCGAAGTATTCGATGACGGACATAAACACCAAAATGAGCGCAATCACGATCATGAGGAAGTGGGTGTCTAAGCCGCTGTCAAGCGACGCTAAGCGACCGCCGGTATCAAGAATGCAATAGAAGGCGACAAACGGAATTGTCGTCAGAATGTTCAGTCGACCGAGGAACACAAACGGCAACACCGCCGCACCATACCCAGGATTAATGTTTGCTCTGAGGTTGCCCTGATAGCCCAGCATGTCCACCGAGGCGGCCAACCCAATGAGAGCGCCACTCAAGATGAACAGAATCAGAATCATTTGCGGTGAATTGATGCCGACGTGCAGTGCTGTCTTTGGGCTCGATCCGAAAACGTCTAGTCGGAGTCCAAATGACGTGCGGGTAAGAAGTAGGTGAATGATGAGCACGACGACGACGGAAATGATTATTCCGATATGAATGCGCGTGCCAGGGATTTGCGGAAACATATCGGCGACCGGCAATACTCGCGTTTGAGGCACGTGGATGTCCGGGTTTTGGAATGGTCCGCGAACAAGCATGTTCGAAATTCCGATTCCGATGAAAGACATCATGAGGGTTGTGATAATTTCGTTGGTTCCATAGCGCGCTTTCAGCGCGGCAGGGAGGAGTGTCCAGGCAGCACCGGCAGCGGTACCCATAATGAGCGACACGGTGAAGGCCGCCCACAGAGGCATAACCTCGATCAACATTGGGCTGAACCCCGCGACGACGACAGAGCCGAGCAAGTACTGCGCGTCATAACCGAGATTCCACAGCTTTCCGCGAAAGACGACGATGAGACCCGCCGAATAGAGCAACAGCGGTGCCATCAACCGAATTGTTTGTTGCCAGCCATTCCCCATCACCCCGTAGCGGAACACTTCACTGTAAAAGAACCAGGGGTCTTTCCCAATGACGATGAGAACCACCACCGAGGTGAGAAGTGCGAGCACCACGGGGAGAATCGTGCGCACAAGCGTCTCCATGACCTTAGACAATTTCGATTGTCCATCCGATGGAAGAGGAATCATTCCCGTCGCGTCGCTAATGGGGTTAGACATGATTTCCTTCCGAGTGCGCCGAGCCGACCATGAATTCTCCGACCTGTCGAGCCGTATCTGGTGAATTATTTTCGACCTCGCCAACGAGGCGCCCGCGAGAAATGATGGCGACGCGGTCGGAAAGCTCGACGAGTTCGTCCAAATCTGTTGAAATCAGCAACACCGCCCCTCCCTGTTCAGCGAAATCCTTGACAATCTTTCGGACGCGATTAACCGTCTTGAGGTCGAGTCCGTAAGTCGGTTTGTTGAAGACGACCACCGTGGGTTGATGGGACAATTCGCGCGCGAGGAGCAGTTTTTGAATGTTTCCACCCGATAGCGCGCCCGCGCGAGCATGAATGCTAGGCGTGCGAATCTCGAAGGCTTCGACGAGTCTCGTTGCCTCGGCATCCACGTCGGGCTTGCTGATTTGTCCGCGTTTCCAGTAGGGAAGTTTTCCGATTTGTTTGAGCAAGAGGTTTAGTGCAACGCTCAAATCGGTGACTATTCCCTCGTGGAGTCGGTCATCCGTGACGTAACGCAGCCCGAGCTCTTGACGAGCACGCACGCCGAGTTTGGTCACGTCGTCGCCGTCCAGAAAGACGCTGCCACTTGTCGCTCTAACTTGACCTGCCACGACCTCAGCGAGGGCGCTCTGCCCGTGTCCGTCAATTCCCGCCACCCCGATTACTTCACCGGCGCGTAATTTGAGAGAGACGTTTGACACGCCAAATTCTGTCGGTGTCGACGGAGTGGTAACGTCCGCGAGGTGAAGGACGAGTTTCTCGTCCGATCGGCTCGACTTTGTTCGCACCTTCGTGGCGACTTTTGCTCCGGACAACAATTCGACGTCATTTCGATCCCCGATAGCAGAGATGTCGTCGCCGAACATGGCCGCCAAAACGGCATTGGTAAACTTTTCTTCGCTCAGACCTTCGAGAGTTTCGGCATCAATGCTTGCAATGAGTCGTCCCCTCCTGAGCACGCTCACCTCATCGCCCATGGAATAGGCCTCACGTAGTTTATGGGTGATGAAAATCACGGCAATGCCGTCTTTCGTCAGTCGCTCGACACTTGCGTCAAGGTCCGCGATCGCCTGCGGTGCAAGCATGGATGTCGGCTCGTCCAGGATCAGCACCCTCGATCCTTTCCACATCGCTTTGGCAATTTCAACCTGTTGTTGTTGGCCAAGTGCAAGGTCGGCTGCTTCCGCATCTGGGTCGATCTCGACTCCGAGCATCGCGGAAATCTCCGTTAATCGGCTGCGAGCACTTTCCCGATTCAGGAAGGCGCCTCCCGTGACGCCAAGCATGAGGTTTTCAAGCACGGTCATCGTCGAGATGAGGGTCGAGTGTTGGTAGACAACCCCGATTCCATAGTCCATTGCAGAACGGGGCGACGAGATGTTGACCTTCTGGCCATCGATCTCGATCCAACCTGTGTCGGGCTGTTGCATACCCGCCAGGATGCTGATGAGTGTCGACTTACCTGCCCCGTTTTCACCGAGGAGACAGTGCACCCGACCCGGGCGAATATCGAGCGTGATGTCGTCGTTGGCGATGACGCCGGGGAAGACCTTTCCGACGTGTCGCATTGAGACGACAGGTGTGTTCGAATGTGTTGCGGCTGCGCTGCGCGCGTTCACATCAATCTCCTCAGTAGTTGCTCATGAAATTGTTTACCACGATATGCCCGTGGGGCATGTTGTCGAAACGGCAACACGCCCCACGAGTGTGTAAATGAACTACTGTTCGCTACTTGCCATCGATGATGGCCTGGACCGCGTCCTTGGTGGTCGAGGTCATCACGGTGATGGAACCATCTGCGATTCCGGCCGTAGCTGCATCCACAGCGGCTTGTACATCGGCGCTGAGGTTGGCGGTCTTCGCAAGCGAGAGACCTCCGTTGGCTACGTTCAAGGTGTAGTTCGCGTCACCGAAGATACCGGCGTCGATGTCCTTGATTGCCTGAACATAAGTGGGCGCGAAGTTCCACAGAACCGAGGTGAGTTCAACGCCAGTCGTGTCGATTTCGGCAACGTCGCCGATGGTCGCAATGTACTGAACAGTCGAACTTGCAGTTTCGATCGCCTGGAGGTAACCGACGGTTGCACCGTCACCCATACCGATGATGATGTCGGCACCGGCTGCGATTACCTGTTCGGTGATGCGCTTGCCACCGGCAGAGTCACCGTACTCGGCAGGACCGATGTAGGCGATGACGATCTTGAGGTCCGGGTTGACGCTGTAAGCACCCTGGGCGAAGCCGCCGGCCATGTTGAACCAGTTGACGTCTTCAGCCGAAGCGACAATGCCGAGTGTTCCAGTTTTCGTCGCGTTGGCGGCTGCGATACCGGCAAGGTATCCACCTTCTTGCGAGTCAAAGAAGACACCAGCTACCTGGCAGTGGACCTTCTGGTCAAGGTCAACGACGAGGACGGGTGAACCCGACGTCTCAGCGACGCGAGCGCCACCAGTTGCGAACCCACTTGCGTGAGCGATAACAAACTGGTTTCCCTTGTCGATGGTCTGTTGGACGATCGCCTCGGCGTTGTCGTAGCCGACGCCCTTGTTGATGTCAGCAGTGATACCCAGTTGCGTGGCAGCTTCGCCCGCTCCGAGAATCGCCTGCTGGTTCCAACCGTGGTCTGCTTCTGTTTCCGGGGTGACGACCGCGAACTGTGAGATGGGCTCCGTGGTGCAACCCGTCGCAGTTGGGACTTCCTCAGTCTCAGTCGGCGTTGCCGCACAACCGGCAAGAGCAATCACTGCGGCTGCGATGCCCAGTGCAATGCTCGAACGGATGGTGGCGTGGGGCTTGTCTGAAATAAGTTTCATTCTTCCTTTTTCCCTTCCATGTGAAGTGATGACTAACCAGAACTGCGTAGAAATTATTACACTTTGCAATTCCACTTTGAATATATAAGAACATGGGTGTTCAAGTCAAGGATTTTCGAAAATCAATTTCGGCGAGTGCGGCGAACAGCGCCTTATGGTTCAATGGCGCAAACAACGTCGACGCGTGCGCTGAGCGAACGCGGTTTAGCGAAATGCCAGCTCAACCGTTGGGGTGACTGAGGGATTCGTTGAGAATGCCATTGGCGATCTCTGTCGACGCATCCTTGACAATGGTCCGGAATCGCACGCGAGTTTCTTCGGGGATACGGAATGCGGGAGCGACAATCGAAACAGCCCCAACAACGCGCGAACTCACTATGACCGGAGCGGCGACGGCCCACACGCCCGAATCGACCTCCGACTCACTTTCCGCAAAGTTTGTCTGCCCGATGACACCGAGCTGGGACTCCAAACGAAAAAGTTCCTCTGGAAGCAACTGAGGTTCGAGCGCGGCGAAATACTGCTGTTGTTTACGGGCGGGAAGATTAGCCAACAAGGTCTTCGCAGCGGCCCCGCGATGAAGTGGCATGATGTGCCCGGGTCGGAACGAAATCGCAAGACTCTTGTCGGGCTGGGCGACCGCTACACAGACCGCCGCATCCCGAATGCGTTTAACAACGAGCGCCGTTTCATGTGTTTCATGCATTATGCGTTCCAGTACTGGCCTCGAAACGCTCGCGAGGTCGAGCGATACTTCCGACGCAGCAGCGAGGCGCAGAACTTGGGGTGACAATGAATAACTCCCCCGATTGCGCTCCTCGACAAGATACATCTCGCGCAGAAGTGAAAGATAACGGTATGCGCTAGGTATTGAAATCCCGTGGATTTTGGCAATTTCTTCGATCGTCGTCTCAGGCTTCGTCTCGCTAAATTGCAGCAAAATCTGCAACACACGGCGTGCGCTGTCGACACCACGTGTTGCCTTAGCCGGATTCGCCACGATCGTTTCACCCCTCGAGAAAATAGTTGGAAGTCAAACCTATACCCGCGCCAGTCGGGCACGACGCGTGATTCAAACTTATCCTTGATTTCTAAGGCGTGCTGAATGTCGCGACAAAACGATTTTGCTCGAGGATGTTGCTGGCGTACTTTTCGAGGAACGACTCTCGCGAATGCGGCCCGTCGACGTGCGCATCAAGCGCATAGACCCAGAAATAATAGTGATGTACACCGTGCCCCTGAGGTGGCTGCGGACCTGTGTAGACGGGTTCGCCAATACCGTTCAAGCCCTGAGTGAAATCACGGAAATTCGCCGCCGAGATTTCGGTCGTGTCCGTTGGGATGTTGAAAAGCGTCCAGTGCGTGAACCCGTTCGGCAATGGCGCATCGGGATCGTTGAGAACGAACGCGAGTTCAATTGCATCCGAACCCACCCCCGAGATGGAAATCGTCGGAATTGCGTTTCCCGCATCTGCGCTAAATCGATCAGGTATACGGCCAAGGGACGGAATATCAGGAGATGACACGGTGAGGTCGGCGATGTACTTGGGCATGGTGTTTTCCAATCAGCTAGGTGTTAAGTGGTTCGGTTGACAAAATCATGGACCAATCGAGCAATCTCAACTGGCTTTTCTTCCGGAACATAGTGGTCCGCGCCCTCCACGAGAGCGAATTCCAGGTCAGGGCGCAAATTCTTAGTACTCTCGAACGCTGCCGCGGTGACGAGCACACTGTTTACCCCGCGAACCAATAACCCCGGAACCTCAACCTCGGACAGCGCAGGGGCAAGGTTTTCCCTTAACCCCTGAACGGTTTGGGCCATCGCCAACGGATCCGCGAGCGGCCGAAAAAGTCCGTCTTTCTCCACAAAACCGTTGCGGGCTCGTCGCACAATCGCGTCGCGCGGAATGGCGGGGTAACGTTCGGCAAGGTAACCCTCGACGTCATCGAGAGATTCAAAGCTTCGTGACCCACCCGTGACGCGTTGTTCGAGGGAATCAAAGACGTCGTCTTCGATGAACGGAGTGAAGTCGATGCCGACGAACCCAGATACGAGCTGGGGGAACGTCGACGCGGCGACTATCGCGTTGCGCGATCCGAGAGAGTGGCCAACGATGACCGCCCGACCCCCCGGCGCGCGAGTTTCAATTAACCGAGCAACATCGGAACTGTAGTCGGATGCGGAATACCCGGTCGCGGGCTTGTCGCTTCGCCCATGTCCTCGCTGATCCACGGCCATGACGTGAAACGTTTTTTCCAGAATTGCGACGATTGGCTCCCACACCGCGAGGTTTGCGGTTACGCCGTGCAACAACACCAACGACGTGGACCCCCCGCCCGAAAAGTCGACGTTAAGAGAAATGTCTCCGACGGGAACAATCTCTCGATGTCGAGCGGACGAAGGGGCCACGTCGTGCCCTAGATGATGCTGCCGCTGAGTGGAGCCGGCATCGATTTGCGAACCGCGATGAATTGCTTCACGATTTCGCCACGTGTCTTTGCGACGTCGCCGTCACCGTACTCGAAAATTCCCCCAGAGGACTTCATCCCAAGCTCCCCCTTCTCGACGAGATCAGAGATGAAGGATGGGACCCCTGCAGTGTTGGACAGATCGGGGTTGAGGTAACTCGCAACACTTGTGTAAATGTCGAGTCCGGCCATATCCAGCAAACGCATCGGCCCAACGACAGCCAACTTGTAGCCGATGCCCCACTTCACGCACACGTCGAGGTCACGTTGCGAGATGACCCCCTCGTCGACGAGTGCGAGGCACTCGCGAAGGATCGCGTACAGCACGCGGTTTTCGACGAAACCAGCTTTCTCTTTTTCGTACACCGCCTCATAGCCAAACGCATGGACAATCTCAATGAGTCGGTCGGCAATCGCACCGCCAGTCTTTTCGCCCGGTACAACCTCGATCATGGGGATGATGTGCGGCGGGTTCGACCAGTGCATGCCGATAAAGCGTTCGGGGTTTGTCAGTGCTTCGGCAATCGCAGTGATGGGGATACCGGAGGTGTTCGACGCAATGATGACGTCTTTCCCCACGTACTTTTCGACATCGGCCAACACGGATTTTTTGAGGTCAATTTTTTCGGGAACAGCCTCGACAACAAAATTCGTGTCGGTCAGAGCTTCGGCAAGATCGGTGTGGAATGTGACCGTACCGGACGACGTGGATTTGCCGCCGATCTGGTCGAGCACACTCTCACACAGCGTGAGAGCGCTCTTGGCATTTTCGAGGGCGACCTCACTGATGTCAAAAACTCGAACCTGCGAGCCAGCGCGAGCAAAGATTGCCGCGATTCCGGGACCCATCGTTCCAGAACCGACGATGGTGGTGATTGCGGGAAGAGACATGATTCACTCCTTTGTGTTGATGATCTCGAGATTTGTTAGGTGGTTGGCGCCATCGGGGCGTCGTACTTCGGGTCCCATGACCGGCCTTCACGAACAGCCAATTTGCGGTTGAAATAGTTCCAAAAATTGTTCTTGGCACGCTCGGGGTAAATATCGACACGCTTGGTCAGAATCTCGTCGTGATCCGGAGCGGTGTGTTTCCATCCCGTGGACGCGATCGCGACCTGCATCTTGGCAGCCTTCTCAAGGAAAATCCCAGCAAGTGTGCATTCCTTGACTCCGGTGCCGACAAACGACGCACCGTGATTACGAAGGAGCACCGCGTCCGACGCACCCAATGACGCGGCGTGAGCTTCTCCGAGAGCGCGGGTGTCAATGAGATTCGATGTCAACGTGAAGTGTGGTACTCCGTGTTCCTCAAACCAGACGCCTTCGTTGCTATACGCACGCAACGCTTGACCCGTAGCCGAAAGGACGATGGCGTTGAAGGGATGTGAGTGTCCGACGACGTTGATGTCTGGTCGCGCAAGCATCATCTCGGTGTGAAGAGGCCATTCGAGATGTCGAAGTCCCGTGCCTTCGAGGACGTTCCCATCCCAATCAATCAAAATGAAATCCTCCGGCTGAACCTCTTCAAATCCGAGGTTGCCACGCTTTAGCCATGCTCCACGACCTTCTGGATCACGAAAGGAAAGATGCCCCATCGACATATCGCCGTGGTCCTCCATCTCAAGAATCCGATGTGCCCGAGCGAGGTCGTCAAGAATCTCGACAACGGCGGGTGACGGCGAAATCGGCTTGAGTCCGGTCATGTTGTGCCTTTCCTTGAAGTTGAGCGCTATTCCTGCGCCGCGACAACGTCGGCGACAGTCAATCCACCAACGCGGTTGAACGGTCGCGGCCCGCTCGACACCGCAACGCAAATGACAAACTCGTTTGCCTTGGGACCGTCCGGGATAGTCAACGTTATTGCGTCATAGTGCGAACGTACATACACCTCGTCTTTGTAGGCGAGGGGAATATCAAGC
>CAIRWJ010000142.1 GCA_903882245.1 uncultured Microbacteriaceae bacterium
GCGTCGGCCATGCGGTCAACGTTGCCGTCGCGGTTGGGATTGCTCACGCGCTCAATGTGCCTCTCGCAGTTCTTGCGCCGCGGCTCGGGGACCTGCCGACCGCCGCCCACCGTGCCGAGCCGCAGCAGGCGCCAAGTGGCGCAATCATTATCGATGACTCATATAACGCGAACCCGATCGGTGCCGCTCGCGCCGTCGAGGGCGGAGCGGCGATGGCCAAGGCCCGAAAGGGTCCGTTTGTCGTCGTCACTCCCGGAATGATCGAACTCGGAGCGGTTCAATTCGACCGCAACCGCGCCTTGTCGGCCCAGGTCGCAAAGTCCGGTGGGGAACTCTTCGTGGTTGGATTTACCAACCGTGTGGCTCTGATCGCGGGCCACCCGTCTGCACAGGTTTTTGCCGACAGGCCCACCGCCATGGCCGCCGCCCTCGAACGCGCTGGCGCTTCGGGCGTTATTCTTGTCGAAAACGACCTGCCCGATCATTACGCGTAATTGCCGGCTTCCGGGGCAGGGGAGCCAGACGGGAATCCGATGAGCGCCACACGACCCTGGGCCGTGGTTTTTGGCGGGCCGAGCCCCGAGCACGAGATTTCGATTCTCACCGGATTGCAAGCCGAGCGAGTCTTGACCGATGGCGGTGACACGGTTCACCCCATCTATTGGGCGCCGTCGGGCGAATGGTTCCTCGTACCGAACGGAACAGAAGCGAAGGATTATCTCGAGGGTGCGCCGAAGTCGGCAAAGCCGCTCGAAGTCCGACTCGCCCCTGAGCCCGGTTTGTATTCCAAGAAGTCCTTCGGGTCGGGTGCGCTCGACATTGACGCCGCGTTGCTCTGTCTGCACGGGGGCATCGGTGAGGGAGGTGGAGCCGCCGCGATATTCGATGCGATGGGAATCCCCGCGACCGGTTCGACTCTTTTCGCCGGCGCGGTCGGCATGGACAAACTCGCGTTCGGCGGGATGATGGAGTCCGCGGGAATCCCCACTCTGCCGCGCCGTGCCGTCTCGGCAACGACCGAGCCCGGCTACAAGGGTCCCTACATTGTCAAGCCGCGTTTCGGAGGTTCATCCATCGGCATCGAAATCGCCGATGACCTCGCGTCGGCGCGGGCACTCGCCCAGAATAGCCCGCACCTGAAAAACGGTGCGGTGCTCGAACCCTACAAACCGAATCTCGTCGACCTCAACATCGGATTCCGCACCTTCCCCGCCCTTGAATTGACCGACCTCGAAAAACCGCTTCGCGGGGGAGCGGACTCAGGGCTTTATTCCTATGCAGAAAAGTACCTCGCCGGGGGAGCTGGTTCCGACGCTGGGCTATCGAGCGCACCCCGCGAGTTCCCCGCGAAGTATCCGGCAAAGATCCACGAACGCGCGGCGGAACTGGCAGGTGCGGTGGCCGACGTCACGCGATTGACGGGCGTGGTTCGACTCGACCTGCTGCTCGACGAGAAGTCGGGCGAGCTCGTCGTGAACGAAGTGAACTCGATTCCCGGCGCACTGTCTCTGTACCTGTGGGCACCCAAGCACCCTGCGCTGACCATTCTGCGCGACGCTTTGATCGAGGCGCGTGACCGTCGCGTCGTGTTCCCTCAGGCTGGACACGGTGGCGGAGTGGCACTTCGTGCCGCGGGCGGCATCTCGTCGAAACTCCTCGGTCTCGGATAACCTCTCCTCATTCGCCCCTTCGCCGATCGGCCGGTCCACCCACCCGTCCACCCTCCCAACGTTTTGGGTAACCAAAACTGCGAATCCCGACGTTGGTGGAAACGAAAACGGTCTCTGTGGGCGAGGACGCGGGTCACCGGTCAATCGGTCTCCACGAACGTGGGATTTAGGTGAATTGGTTGCCACAAAGAATTTGGGTAGCGAGATTGTGCAGCGAATTCAGCTTGGTTAGCTGGGTTACCTTGTTTCTGCAGACATTGCGACCAAAAGCGCCCAGGTTTCGCTCAATTCGCAAAATGTCTGCATAAACGGTGTGGAACCTCCGAAATGTCTGCAGAATCGTTCCCCACTCCCGCACTATGGGAAAACGGGTGAGAGCAACCAAAACGGGTGATGGGACGTGATTGGGCGGAGGAGGGCGGGCACTTGATTGGGCTAGTTACCGAGCACGTCCGTCGCATCGACACAGACGCGAAGAGGTTCGAGCGTTCCGACCGCAATCGACAAATCCGAAAGGACGGCGGTTCCGCTCACCGCGGTCGAATCGATCAGCACTTCGACCGCGGGGTTTCGTCCGTAGGTAACGAAGGTGAAGTTCGGATCGTTCGCGTCATCGCGGAGCCAGTCCACGTTGTCCACGGTGAAACAGGGGAGTACCGACGGTCCACCGTCCGTAAGGCCGCATCGCAGAATCACGGCGGCCGGGTCGCCCCATGCTGCGGTCGATTGTGCGTTGGTGGATCGGCGGTCGAGACCCGCAACGACGTCGGGCACGCGAACCAACACCTCGGCGCAGGCCGGATCATTCGCGGCTTCGGCCGGCTGGAGTGCAATGGTTCCCGCGCAACCGGACAGAAGCCCAACGAGGGCGAGGCTGGGGACAAGGAGTCGTGCACGCATCGCTTTCAGGCTACCGTTGAACCGTGAACGCGACGGATGCCACAATCGGAGAAATCGGCGAAGGCGCTGCGCTCGCACGCATCTTCCCGATCCTGCCGACGTCCCGCCGCACGATCCTTGGCCCCGGAGACGATTGTGCGATTGTGACGGTACCCGACGGTCGCGTCCCCGTCACGACCGATCTCATGATCGAGGGCCCCGATTTTCGCATCGGCCTGTCGACGGGTTACGACATCGGGTGGAAGGCGTGTGCAACGAATCTCGCGGACATCGCGGCGATGGGAGCGACTCCAACGGCTCTCGTCGTCGGTTTGGCGGCACCAGCCACCACCACCGTCCGATTTGTTGAAGATATCGCTCGCGGCTTCCATGACGCGGCAACTGCTCTCGCCCCTGGCTGCGGAGTCGTAGGTGGAGACCTTTCGAACGCGCCGCTCGTGATGCTCGCGGTTACTGCGCTGGGGGAATTCGATGGCGTCGAGCCCGTGACTCGTTCGGGCGCGTCCATCGGAAACGTTGTTGCTGTTGCGGGGGCTCTCGGCAATGCGAA
>CAIRWJ010000143.1 GCA_903882245.1 uncultured Microbacteriaceae bacterium
CCAACCGCGATACAACCTGTTCGACCGCCGCCCAGAAGCCGGCTTGTTCGACGCGCTTGTCGAACTCGGTGTCGGTGGAATCGTCTATTCACCGCTCGCGCAAGGGCTTGCCACCGATCGCTACCTGAATGGAATTCCGGCCGACTCACGGGTGCGCACGGCACATTGGATTGAGGAAGACCGCATCAATGACGAGTACCTCGGGCACGCACGCGCACTCAACGAGATCGCCCTTGGGCGCGGTCAGACTCTCGCTCAGATGGCGTTGGCCTGGACGATGCGCCACCCGGGAGTCACGAGTGCGCTCATCGGCGCCAGTAGCGTCGCGCAATTGGAAGATTCGTTGAAAGCAGCCCACGCGGAACCGCTGACGGCAGAGGAACTTGCGACCATCGAACCACACGCGATCCACCAACTGGTGGGTCCGTGGTCGTAACCAAACCACGCGCACTCTTCGGTTACATCGCTGCATCGGTCGCTGCTTTCATTTTTGGCGTGAATGGTGTGGTTATCAAGTTGTTGATGGACGGCACGGGAATCGATGGGTTCCAGGTCACCTTCCTTCGCGTCGTCGGGGCCGCGGTTCTGATGGGCGCCGTCTTGCTCATTCGGGACCCCAACGCCCTTCGAATCACCCGCAAACAAATCGTGCCCCTCATCGCCATGGGCGTGGTTGGTGTCGCGCTGTTACAAGCGACGTACGCGGAGGCGGTTTACCTGCTCCCCATCGGCATCGCGTTGTTGCTGGAATACACGGCAGTACTGTTTGTCGCGCTCATCGCCCACTTCTTTTTTCGCGAGCACGTCAAGTCGCGAATCTGGGTGTCCATTGCGGCCGTACTCATCGGGCTCGCCACCGTCGCGGAAGTGTGGAAATCAACCCTCAACGTCGAGGGAGTTTTATGGGCTTTCGCCGCTTCTGCTTCTCTCACGACCTACTTTGTCCTCGGCGAGCGCCAGACCGGAGTGCGACACCCGATGGCCGTCGGCTTCTGGGGTATGGCAGTTGCGAGCGTGTTCTGGGCGTTGTTCAGCGGATGGTGGACGGTCGACCCCGCTGTCTTCAATCGAGTCGTTCCCTTCTCGGCGGACGCCGACGGGATAGCGGGCCCGGCGTGGTTCCTCTTGGTATTCATCGTGGTGCTCGGGACGTTCACCACGTTCACGTTGGGCTTGTGGTCGATCAGTGTTCTCAAGGCCACGAGGGCGGGAATCGTTGCAACAAGTGAGGTGCTGTTCGCATTTCTCGCCGCCTGGCTCATCCTTGGAGAAACACTGAATGTTGTGCAACTGGTCGGTGCGGGTATTGTTCTGGGAGGTGTGATTCTGGCCCAGTCAGCGCGCGACAATCGCGCCGTAGAAACCGACCTCGCACTAGACACCTCCGAAATCTCTTGACTAAAGGAACCCCGATGACCGATTCACTGCTTGATATCACCGTCCTCACCGCCGACGGCGGCGCGACCACGTTGCGTGAACATGCAGGGAAGGTGTTGCTGATTGTCAATGTCGCATCGCGGTGTGGCCTGTCGCCGCAATATGCCGATCTCGAGGCTCTTCAGCAGAAATATGGCCCCCGAGGTTTCGTCGTTCTGGGATTCCCGTCGAATCAGTTCTTCCAAGAGTTGTCGTCGAACGACGCCATCGCCGAATACTGCGCAACGAAGTGGGGAATCACCTTCCCGATTTTTGACGCGGTAAAGGTCAATGGCAAGAGCCGGTCCC
>CAIRWJ010000144.1 GCA_903882245.1 uncultured Microbacteriaceae bacterium
CGCTTCCACCGTTGCCGCAGGTGAAAATCGTTCGCCCGTCGGCACGTGCGGTGTCGAGTAACTCGCGTAACCGAGAAACGGCGTCGAGGTCGATCGAACCCAACGCCGAAGTCAGCGACTCTCGGTAGGAATCAAAATAGGTCACGGGTTAGCTCCTTTGCGCCGAGGTGAACGCCTTCGCGGTCGAATGTCGATGTCGTGATGACGGGAACCATGTGGCTCCAACTCTCAAGTTCACGACTGACGTTATCAGTCAGACTTTTCGTCAAGCGAGCACCAACCCGCGAGACACCGCCGCCGAGAACTATCACCGACGGGTTGTACATCAAGATTGCGTTGCTCAGCCCTCGTGCGAACACTCGTGAGTACTCGGCGAGAAAATCGTCATCGGCAAATAGTTCGACCGCCGGGCGCCCGTGATCCTGTTCGATCCAAAAACCACTGCACAGTCTCTCCATGCATCCAGTCCGTCCACACGAGCACACTCTCGGGTCTTCGCTGACACGAGTGTGCCCTAATTCGCCGGCTTCGTTCGACACTCCGCGCACGATTCGCCCGGAACTGATGACCCCCGCGCCGATTCCCGTTGATACCGTCACATAGACGAGGTCGTCGGAATCGTGACCCCCGTGATGAAATTCTGCGAGCGCCCCGACCTTGGCATCGTTGTCGACCGCGACGGGAAGGTCGAGTGTTTTGTGGGACCACTCCCCGAAATCAAATCCACTCCAGCCAGGTACATGGACCGATCGTTTGACTGTTGAGGTCCGAAAATCAACGGGTCCCCCGAACGAGACGCCGATCGCGACCGCTGGACTGCCACCCGACTCGAGGTGTCTCTGATAGTAGGCAACCGCGTGCTCGAGGTTTTCGGTCGATCCAGTTGTCGGCCATGATTCGAGGTTGTGTACACCGTCATCGTCGGTGATTGCGGCGGCGCACTTTGTGCCCCCAATATCGATGGTCAGCGTCGTCGCCATCGATCCACCCCCGTCGGTTTCCCCCATTGTATTGCGGGTGGCGCGGGACGCTAAGGAGACGCGTTGAGCGCATTCCCTCGGCGTAGTCTTCAGTCATGAACAAAGAGTCACGAATTCGCTATTGGATTTTCCTTGTCTTGGCTGGCATCGGACTTGTCACCGCGATGGTGTTCAACGGGATAGCCGTTATGTCCGGTCAGGATTACACCGCGGCGTGGTTCGGCACTGCCGTGGACTGGGTGTTGTCGGCGGACCTATCGATCGTCGCTATCGCGTCGGTCGTCTTCATGCTTGCCGAGGCTCGACGGATCGGGATGAAGCGTGTCTGGCTGTATATCGCGCTTTCCGGTGTGACTGCGATGGCGTTTACGTTCCCGCTGTTCCTGGCGATGCGAGAACGGCACGTTGCTGGTGTCGATACGCCAGGTAAATGACGACTGAAAGATAGAGCACCTGCGCTTCGGCGATGATGCGTTCCCACAGGCCGACCATGGGCTGTTCCGGGTTTGTCCATACCGACAGGAACGCGATCGAGCCAATGGCAAAGATTAGCGTCGACGTGACCGCGGCAACGGGGCGCACCACCCACGGGTAACTGCGGTCAAATCGCATCGAGAACAACGGCCACGCCGACATCAGAACGAATGTCGCAATCGCAAAGACGCGATGCCAGAACGAGGACGTTTCCTGAGTCGGGGTCGCAAATATCGTCAGCCCGTAGGTCGTAAGCCCCGCAAGAAAAATTGTGACGCGGCCCGGTAATGAAAGAACGGGAGCCCACACCGCGGCAACGAGCGACAGCGTACCGCCTAGGAGAAAGAACGAGGATTGCACCCATTTGACGGGCGAATCATCCGCTGCCAGGTCGCTGATTGTTTTAGTGATGTGGTCATATCCGGGCCAGAGCGAACCGGCAACGATCCAGCCCAGCACGGCTTGAATCGGTCCGATTATCGCGGCGATGAGTGCGGGGCGGCCAACAAAGTTCATGCGAACAGCCTACGAGGCGTCACAGTGCGCCGATTCGCCGCAGTCGATTGAGCGCGCCGTCCTCAATCGGGCTCTCGGGA
>CAIRWJ010000145.1 GCA_903882245.1 uncultured Microbacteriaceae bacterium
TAAACCGTATCGGGCCAACGCGACCCCGATGCCGACGGCGCCGATGACAAGACTTCCCGCTGTCGTGAACGCGAGCCGATTGACCAGGCCTTGCTTGCGCTGCATCGACAATTGAACGACAAACGACAACACGAGCGACGCGCCGATTGTCGCCGAAATCACGGCCGCCCATTGGGCAGATCCGAACGTCACCGCGAAAACGGTACCCGCAAGAGCGACAATCCATGAAGGAAGTGCGGATGCGATTCGGCGGGGCATGTCACCATGCTAAACGCGCCTAGACTTTAACGAATCGTGGGAGGGGTGGGTCGTGTCTCGAATACTGTTACTTTCCCCATCGTCCGCCTCGGTCATTCCCGCTCTGGCGTTGTTGCCATACGACCTAACCGTTGCGCCACTCGCTCCACAGTCGCTCGCAACGCATCCCGACGTCGATCTCGTCCTCATCGACGGTGTGACCGACTTGGTCGGGGCAAAATCAATGTCGTCAATCCTTTCTTCAGCTCAGTTGCCGGTGCCAGTTCTCATCGTGGTGTCCGACACGTCGTTGTCAGTTTTGGACAGTTCATGGGGAATTTCGGACTTTCTGCTGCCATCGGCATCGCTCGCCGAAGTCGATGCACGAATCCGTCTGGCCGTTCAGTCCGCGAGTGGCAACGTCACTGCGGGATTGAGCCACTCAGGGGTTTCCATCGACGAATCGAGCTACCAGGCCACCGCCAGCGGAAGGCCCCTGGACCTCACGTTCAAAGAATTCGAATTGTTAAGGTATTTGGTCGCAAATCCGGGTCGCGTGTTCACCCGCGAGCAATTACTCTCAGACGTATGGGGTTACGACTACTTTGGGGGAACACGAACTGTCGACGTTCATGTTCGCCGACTCCGCTTCAAACTCGGAGAGCGTGAATCAGTGATCGGGACAGTTCGCAACGTCGGTTACCGATTTGCGCCAACAGGAGAAGACGAATGAGCGAGACGAACCCCACGACGGGTTCCACCGACGCCGAACTCGACGACGATTGGGAAGAATCCCTTCCCGCGAACGACGCCTCTCTTCCCAGCAATCGCTTTTTTGACCGTGAATTGTCCTGGCTTGCCTTCAACGGCCGCGTTCTCGAACTCGCAAAAGACGAATCGATTCCGCTTCTTGAACGCGTGAACTTCCTTGCCATCTTTGCCAACAACCTCGACGAATTCTTCATGGTTCGCGTCGCGGGGCTCAAACGCCGACTCGAAACGGGAATTGCGGTTCACAATAACGTCGGTCGGGGCCCCCAACAGGTTTTGTCCGATATCCATGCGGCCGCAAACGCGCTACAAATTGACCATGCTCGTGTCGCCACGGATGTCCTTCGTCCCGCGCTGGAGGTCGCAGGGGTCGCGATCACATCATTTGATGACCTGTCGCCCGCCGACCGCAAGACGGTTGACGAATTGTTCGTCTCGCAGATTTTTCCCGTCCTCACTCCGCTCGCTGTCGACCCAGCACACCCGTTCCCCTACATCTCGGGTCTGTCCTTGAACTTGGCGGTTCGGGTGCAA
>CAIRWJ010000146.1 GCA_903882245.1 uncultured Microbacteriaceae bacterium
CGCGCTTCATGAACTCGTCCGAGATCCAGACGGCGGTGTTCGCGGTTCGCGTGCGCCGGTAAGGGTCGCCGGAGTTTTGGCGAAGGTCGAGGAACTCGGGGAAGTCGAGGTGCCAGTTCTCCATGTAGAAGCAGAGCGCGCCAAACTTCTTGCCGCCGCGCGAGATTGCGCGAAGAACCGAGTCGATGGTGTGCATGAACGGGATTGGTCCCGTCGACACGGTGTTGTTCGACCGGATGGGTGATCCTTGAGCGCGAAGCTTCGTGACCGAGAGGCCGATGCCACCTGTTCCCTTGGTGAGCCACATCACGTCACGCGTGGTCTTCGCGATGTGCTCGATGTCATCCTGCATTTCGAGGACGAAGCAGTTCGCGAGCTGCGGGTACGACGTGCCTGCGTTGACGAGGGTCGAACCGGCGGCCAAATATTCGAGCGTCGACATCTTGCTGTAGAAGCGAAGTGCGACCTCGGTGGGGTTCGCTTCGTTGAGCGACAAGCCCATGGCGATACGCATCCAGAAATATTGGGGGACCTCGAGCGGGTCGCCGTTGCGTCCTTTGACGCCGTATCGGTTGTTGAGCGTGACAACGCCGATGTACTTGAGCAGTGCGTCGTTTGCCGGTTCGAGGGCCGCCGCGAGAACGTTGAAATCAAACATTTCGGTCAGGCGTGAATCGAGGAGGCCTTCCTCAACACCGCGGCGAACGTTCGCCTCGAAGTGTTCGGCGTGCAACTTCTTGAGTTCGTCTTTCGACGAGTAGTCCCCAAGGACATTCTTGTAAATGGTCTTCAACAGCAGGCGTGCGGCGATGGTGTCAAATCCGGGGTAGTCCTTCACGTTTTGAAGGGCAACCTGGATGACGGCTTCATCGAGTTGCTGCGACGAAATTCCGTCGAACAGCGTCAATTCGAGTTCCGTGCCGATCTGTGTGACCCACGCGAGTTTGTCGGGGAATCCTTCGGCCGCATCTTCGATCGCAAGGTTAATTTTGTTCGCGTCGTAATCTTCGCGAGTTCCGTCTCGCTTAAGAACAGTGATGTTCATCGGATTGGGTCCCTTCGTTACCTAAAATGTGCCGTTTGACGGCGAAATTGCGTGAATTGAGTGATGAAAGTGTCTGGACTGAAAACACTACATCTATGTGTTGCCCTTGAGCAAGAGCCCTATATGTTGTGGCGTGTCGTCCCCAATTGTGGATAACTTGTCCACGCTATCCACAGGCTATCACCCACCCCGGACGCAGAAAACGGGCGTCTCCACCGAAATCAAAAGAGACCCGCCAATTGGGTCTTAGGCTTGGCATCATGAAGCGTTACGGCAAGCTGCTCAGCACCCCGGGGGTCATCCCTGTCGTACTCGCACAATTACTCGCCCGTTTTCCCGGCGGAATGCTCACCATCGGGTTACTCATCCACTATCAAAAACAAACCGGCAACTTCACGATTCCGGGGCTTGTACTGGCAGCTTTGTCGATCGGCCAAGCGATTTCCAATCCCGTCGCCTCGCGAATGATCAGCAGGTACGGCATCCGACGCG
>CAIRWJ010000147.1 GCA_903882245.1 uncultured Microbacteriaceae bacterium
CCGTTGATTATGTTTTTGTTGCTCGCGCGCAACAATTCATTGTTTCCTCGGCTATCGGCCAACGACTGAAAGGGGCCGCCCACCCCGGCGAGTGGGATGCGCGAGTGTCGTCCTTTCTTTCCAACGAGAACCTTGCACACCAGTTCGATTACGCGAGCATTCTTGATCGGTGGGCATCGAGCGACTCGCGGGTGCGAGTCATCGTGATCCCATTCCTGGAGACCGATCGTGGTTCGCAAAACCTGTTTCATCGAATCCTGAAAGCAGTGGGTGTTCACGCAAACCTCGGTGAACCAGTCAAAAGCCAGATCAACGTCACCTTGTCTCGTTTTGAAATTGCAGCAATAGGGCTGTACAAGAAGGTAACTTTTCCTTTTTCACGTAAAGGTCTGCCGCGCGGCAGCCTCCGACTCCGCGGATATGAATTTGCCAGGCTTGCGTTCGCGCAAATCGCTCGGATCATCAGAAGTCCGCGATGGACTGTGCTGCCCGATGAGCGAATGGCCATCGTCGATTTTTATCAACCGTCAAACAGGCGTTTCAAGAAGAAGTTGGGTGGACTGGCTCAGTCCGCCGAATGGACTGAATGGTTCAGAAACGCGGGAATCCCGGACAGTTGATGCGTTCACAGTGTTATTGGTGGGCCCAGTTGTCTTTGTCGCGTCAGGAAATCTTGTTCCATATCGCGAGCAATCGGTTGAGCATTCGCGCGAAGTCGCGGTTTGATTGCGGGCCGACTGGGGCGATTCCGTGGAGTCGCTGGGTGGCTACCGTTTGAGATTCCGTGTACTTGAGAATTCCCTCGCGCCCGTGGCGACGACCCATGCCCGATGTTTTCATTCCGCCCATCGGCGCACCGTGGGAAGCCCAACTCGCCGAAAAACCTTCGTTCACGGTGATTGTTCCCGAACGTATGTGCGGGGCGATTGCAGCGGAGCGACGAGACCAGAGGCTAACGTTCAGTCCATACTCGGATTCATTGGCGCGACGAATCGCCTCGGCATCGTCGGCGACGCGGTACACAGAGACGACGGGGCCGAACGTTTCCCCGGCACCAAGTTCCATGTCGTCGGTCACATCGGTGAGGATGGTTGGCTCAAAAAAAGTTGGGGCGATGTCAGGGCGGGCAGAACCACCAGCGACGACTGTGGCACCGCGTTTCACCGCATCGGCGACCTGTGTTGTGACCCGATCGAATTGCGCGCTAGACACAAGCGGACCCATGTCGATGTCCCAGTCCATGCCCGCACCAAGTTTCATGTTGCGAACATGTTCGGCAAATTCCGAGAGAAAACGGTCATGCAGTTCGTTAACCACATAAATCCGTTCGATACTGACGCACAATTGTCCGGAATTTGAAAAACACGATCGAGCTGCTGCTCGAGCTGCGGCCGCGACGTCGGCGTCCCCGAGGATAATCATTGGATTTTTTCCGCCCAACTCGCCGGAGAATCCGATAAGCCGAGTCGCACACTTTTCTGCAACAGAACGTCCCGTTGTAGTCGATCCCGTGAACATGATGTAGTCCGCATTTGCGACGAGAGCATCCCCGTGCACGCGTCCACCTCCGTGAATGACGGTCAGGACACCCACCGGCAGGCCGGCTTCACGCAGCAATCGTTCGACGATGTCCGCCGTTGCCGGAGTGGCCGCATCTGGCAACAGCACAACCGCATTGCCGGCAATGAGGGCTGGAATCACGTCAGACGCGGGAAGGGTGAACGGGTAATTCCACGGAGTGATGACGCCAACAACTCCGACGGGGCGTTGGTGTTCGATGGCGCGGGTCAACAAAGGAATTGCGCCGCGGCGGCGGGCTGACCGCAAATGTCCGGGTCCTCGTCGCCCGTAGTAATGGGCTAGTTGAGCCGCGTCGACGGCTTCCTCAAACGCACTGAGGCGGTTTTTCCGTGTTTCCTTTTGAATGGAATCCAGAATTTCCGGCTGATTCCGATAGACCAATTGGGAAAAACGGCGAGCGATGGCAGCGCGCTTGCGAACGGGGACGAGCGCCCATTCTCGCTGAGCCTCTCGGGCTCGATTCACGACGTCGTGCATCATCACTTACTGTCCTTGTGCGCTATAGAACTCTTCGACCGACTGCTTGTCGTTTTCCCACCAGGTCCGGTGTTCGGTGTACCAGTCGATTGTGGCCGCGATGCCCTCGGCGAAGCTCGTATAGCGCGGCTGCCATTCGAGGTCAGTTCGAAGTTTTGTCGAATCGATTGCGTACCGCAGATCGTGGCCGGGTCGATCCGTGACGAAATCGAATGAATCGCTCGGCTGACCCATGCCGTCGAGAATGATCTGCAAAACCTCGAGATTCGACTTTTCTCCATCGGCACCGATCAGATACGTTTCCCCGATCGCACCACGCTCGACAATCCTCAAAACAGCAGCGCTGTGGTCGTCGGCGTGAATCCAGTCCCGCACGTTGTTGCCCGTCCCATACAGTTTTGGGCGGATGCCCGACAGAACGTTGGTGATCTGACGTGGGATGAATTTCTCAATGTGTTGGAACGGCCCGTAATTGTTGGAACAGTTTGACAGTGTCGCCTGAAGCCCAAAAGACCGAACCCATGCCCGCACCAAAAGATCGCTACCAGCTTTCGTCGATGAATACGGGCTCGACGGGTTGTACGGGCTGCTCTCGGTGAATCGGCCCGGATCGTCCAATTCGAGGTCGCCGTACACTTCATCGGTCGAAATGTGATGGAAACGGGTTCCATGGCGTCGAGCTGCTTCTATCAGGGTGAATGTCCCCACGATGTTGGTGTCGACGAACGGACGTGGATCGTTGAGGGAATTGTCGTTGTGCGATTCCGCCGCGAAATGCACGACGACGTCTGTCTCAGCAATCAGTCGGTCAACCAGTTTGCTATCGCAGATGTTCCCGTGAACAAAAACCGCGCGGTCACCGAGGATGGATTCGATTGAGCTCTGGTTACCGGCGTATGTCAAGGCGTCTAGCACGGTGACGTGGTATTCCGTGTTGTCGATGACGTGGTGAACGAAGTTGGAGCCGATGAAACCCGCACCACCAGTGATGAGCATCCGATTCATATTCTCAGCCTAATTGACGGAATTCTTACTCGAATCTCATCCGGTCACGACCCATCTCAACACATTTTGTGTCCGTCAGGATTGAACGTTGCGTCTCTCAACCCGTGACAAGTTTGGGAGACGGTAGGCTGGAGCGTATGAATTCGAAGAGCTCCCGAGACGAAGACGCCGTCCTCGACGCCCTCGAAGCCGAAGCGATTTGGATGATTCGTGAGGCTGCGAGCGCATTCCAAAAGCCCGTCATCCTGTATTCCATCGGTAAAGATTCGACCGTTTTGCTGCGTCTCGCCGTCAAGGCATTCGCCCCAGCGCCAGTCCCGTTTCCCGTCTTGCACATTGATACGACCTGGAAATTCAAGGAAATGATCAAGTTCCGCGACGACACTGCGCGAACAAACAACCTGGACCTTGTTGTTCACACGAACCCTGATGGTCGCGGTGACAAGATCACGCCATTCACCCACGGCGCGGACGAATACACCCGTTTAATGAAGACCGTTGCCCTTCGCGCGGCGCTCGATGTCGGTGAATACGATGTTGCCCTCGGTGGTGCTCGTCGTGACGAAGAGCGTTCACGGGCGAAGGAACGCATGTTCAGCCTTCGCGAGCCGGGGCATGCCTGGGACCCATCAAGCCAACGACCCGAGTTTTGGCACACCGTCAACTCGACACTCAAGCCGGGTCAGACGATGCGCGCATTCCCCATTTCGAACTGGACCGAACTAGACGTGTGGAAGTACATCCGCCGCGAAAAACTCGACGTTGTTCCCCTGTATTTTTCGAAAGAGCGCCCCACTATCGAGCGCAACGGCCAACTCATCATGATTGATGACGATCGATACCCCCTCGAGCCCGGCGAAGAAATCGTGAACCGCCGAATTCGTTTCCGCACGCTCGGCTGTTACCCACTCACGGCGGCGGATACGGGTGAAGCCGCGTCGGTGGACGAGATTATTGACGAATTGACCCGCTCGACCACATCGGAACGATCCGGTCGCCTAATCGATGGAAAAGGCGCGTCCTCGATGGAACGCAAAAAGCACGAGGGGTATTTCTAATGTCGAGTGCGCTTCTTCGAATCGTTGTCTGCGGCGCCGTTGACGACGGTAAGTCAACAGTTCTCGGTCGGCTCTTGGTCGAAACTAACTCGATCCCGCTGGACGAAATTGATAATTCACGGCTCATGGCAAACGGTGAGGTCGACTACAGTCAACTCACCGACGGACTCGAATCGGAGCGTGAACAGGGCATCACCATCGACGTCGCTCACCGTCACGTGTATTTGCCGTCGGGTCGCCGAGCAATTCTTGCCGACTCACCCGGCCACGAACAGTACACACGAAACATGGCCGTCGCTGCAAGTGAAGCAGACCTCGGTTTGCTTCTCGTTGATGCCGTCAAAGGTGTTCGTGACCAATCTGTCCGTCACGCGGCGATCAACTCGCTCATGGGAGTGAAACATATTGTTGTCGCCGTGAACAAGATGGATGCCGTTGACTATGACAAGTCGGTCTTCGACGGAATTGTTGAGGAATTGAGCCGTCGATTCGAACCGTTTGGATTCGTGGACATCACCTATATCCCTGTATCGGGCATGGTGGGTGACAACGTCACCTTTCCATCCGAGAACATGTCGTGGGGGAATTCGGTCACAATTCTGTCGCTACTCGACCAAGAGCGAACCTTTAACCGCTCGGGCGGAGACGGAAGCCTGCGTCTTCCGGTTCAGTTTGTGTCCAAGGCCGGCGACGTCCGCTGGTACGCCGGAACGATCGCGCGTGGAACCGTCACCGTCGGTGACACCGTTCGGGTCTGGCCCGCCATGACCGAGGCCAAAATCTCTGGAATCTACGCACCCAACGAAACCAAAACGGCAGGAGACGCGCAGGCGGTTCATGTCACGCTTGATCGTGAGGTCGACATCGCTCGTGGAGACGTGATTGTCGGTGCTACCGGCGAAATCCCTTCGTCGCGTGCGCACCTCGCAGACCTCGTCTGGATTGATACCAAACCCCTCGACATACACGCGTCGTACATCTTGCGCAGTGGACCAATTGAGATCCCCGCTCGAGTCGAGACCGTCCGTTACGTGCGCAACATCACCACGGGCGAGCAGGCTCGTGGTCACCCGCTTGAGGTCAATGACATTGGTCGTGTCGAGATTGTGACCGACCGACCGATTCTGCTCGACCCTTACGCTGAATCGATTCACACCGGTGGATTCATTCTCGTCGACCGTCTGACCGCAGCGACCGTTGCCGCGGGAATGTCGAAGCATCCGCTTGTGCGCGAATCGGACGTCGTCAAACACGATTTCGCTGTGGGCCGTGCCGAGCGCGAAAGGCTCAATGGTCTGCGCTCGTGCGTCCTCTGGCTAACCGGTCTTCCCGGTTCAGGAAAGAGCACGGTCGCCGATGAACTCGAAAAGTCCCTCATCACGCTTGGGCTTCGGTCGTTTACCCTCGACGGAGACACCGTTCGCTCGACACTGTCAGAGGACCTCGGGTTCTCGCCTGAAGACCGCAAAGAAAATGTGCGCCGTGTTGCTCGTGTTGCCGAGCTCATGATGGAGGCGGGAATCGTCGTGATTGTGTCGCTCGTTTCGCCGTTCCGCGAGGATCGTGAAATGGCAAAGGAGCGCTTCGCCGACGGCGACTTCATCGAGGTTTTCGTTGACACCCCGCTTGAGATTTGTATGCAGCGTGACCCCAAGGGCCTCTACGCTCGTAGCCAAGCCGACAAGTCGATGCAGATGACCGGAGTTGGCCAAGGCTACGAAGTTCCGCTCGCTGCAGACGTGACGCTCGACGGGACGCAGCCCGTCGAGGATTCGGTGCAGAAGCTGCTGGGACTCGTCCTCAGTCGTCGAATCTGATTCACATGCACGAGTTCTATTTCCTCTGTCGCACCTTCCGCTGGGAATTGGCGTACCGAATTGTTTCGGCACTGTTGACGACGTTCCTCGGACTATTGCTGTTCGGAATGGTTCTCGCGGACACTGTTCCCGCCTGGATGAAATCGTTCTCGTGGCTTCAAAGCTTTACCACTGCGATGCGCGAGCTCCCACCATGGGATTTCATTCTCATCGCGTTTGCCATCACCCTGATTGGTGGTTACCTTCTGCGAATCACAACCTATTTGTTCCGTAAGCGGAACACTTCGCGCCTCGGTAAAATAACGCTGAAAGAGCACGACGACGGTCTGGATGGACTTGCGATCCAACAACGGCGACGGCATATGTTTGGCAGAAGTCGGCTTCTGAGTATGGTGTTTGAAATGGGTACTGCTGTCAGTGCCGTATTCGGTGTTGTTTGTGCGCTGATTGTGTTCGGCTACTACCCGTCGGCGATTGTGCTCGTCGTCCTAGTCTCGATAGTGGTTTTTTATCTCCCCGTCGCTTTGAAAAGGTGGCTGGCTGGATTGGAGAAAAACGAAAAGGACCACGAAGCGCTGCGGATCAAACTGCGGGATGCTGGATCCGACAGTGATTCAGCCGAAATTCACGTTCACGCCGAACGTCTTCGGATTCGGGCCAAGAACCCAATCCTTCGCTTCACGGTGATTTGGCCATTGCTGGTCATCATTGTCCCGGGCACAATCGGCGCTGCCGCAATGGAATCGTGGCTTTTTGCCGTGAACATCAATGATTCGGCGCTCAACAAGTTACTCATCGTGCTCATGGCAATGTCCCTCCGAACAATGTTGACTGCCATGACCGTCGTCGAGAGGGTGTCGAACCGAATTGCCCGGCTCATTATGCCCGATCCGACCGAGGACGATGAGGACGCCTAAACCTTTAGGACCATTGAACCGTTCGGAATGCGTCACGAATCTGCTCCATGTCGACGGTATATCGGCGCTGAGTAAACTCCCGCGTCGGTATGACGTGCCGATACTGCAGTCCGCGTAGGTCTGCGATTCGTCGCTGCCAATGGTTGTTTTCGGGTTTCATACGCGCCGAAATATAGATCAACTTGGTTCCCGGTCGGGAAAACAAAGTGTTGTGCGGTGCGCTTCCGCCTTCCGCAATGATGTAGTCGGCATCCCGGAACATTGCCACCTGTTCGAGGAATGTAAATCTTTCGGGATACACGACCTCGAATCCTTCTGCGGCGAAGAATTCTTCAAGATCCTCGCGATTTTGACACCCATCGCGATATTGGGCTACATCGCGGCTTGACCTCGAGACATAGAGTTTTTGACCGACAGGACTTTGAGTTGTCGACGCACGAGACAGAAATTCCGATGACATGGCGTCAAAGCGATCGGTCCCGAGCGGAAAAACCTCAACGTTACCCCTGGGCGCAGAGTGCGAGATCGCTGCACCGTGTTTCACGTGCACATATCCGCCGTCGGGTCCGTTCTGCGGAAAAAAAATGATGTCCTCCAGCGTCAGACCCACCATCGCGAGCAGCCCGCTCGGATTCCAGCCAGGGTGGCGTGTGAGGATACGCTTCGTCGCGTCGATCTGTAATGCGCCGTGAATTCGGGGCAGGACGTGCAAAAGCCAATGTCCAAAAGCGTCTGATCCGTTCTGAATGATCCAAACTGGTTCGTCCACCGACAGAACTACACCCTCAGAAGTGTGACCACGAGGGGGATGAATGTTGACGAACGGGAATTGCAGCCATCGACCGTCCGCGAGACGTGCTTCACCGTGCGAGCCTAAAGTCACATCCGTGAGCGTCACGACCCAGTCACCAGAAACTTCGGGCTGGTAAATGTTTCGCGGAGTGGCCCTCCAGAAACCATCACTGTATGTTTCGTCCGACGCCGCAAAGCGCAACGTCGATCGTGGTTTCACTCCAGAAGGCCGGGACTCCAGGTGAATTCCCGCCGGTGTTGGACCGTTTCGTCGAAACACCCGATACAGGTTGATGAGGTTGGAGGATCGACCGCGAAGATTCGTATAGCCCTGTTTCAGGAGCCCGGCGACGTGTCGCGTTCGCGCGAGAAGTCGCTGCGAAAGCGACACCTTCCTCATCGTCGCCCCGGTTTTGCCATGATCCTCACGCCAAACTCGCGCCAGTTTTTTGGGAAATCCCTCGAGAGTTTTACCGGAGGAAGTGGCGGAAGTTGGTTGATTCGCTGGATGGCGTCGGCCCACCCCTGAACATCAAACGGGTCGATTATGGTCACCGCGTTGTTGCCGAACTTCGTCGCGAGTTCCGGAAGGGCGGTCGAATTCGCGACGAGAACGCGCTTTCCGCGCGACAGCGCTTCGACAACGGGAAGCCCGTAGCCCTCGGCGAGTGAGGGAACCGCGACAACGTCTACCGCGTCATAAATGGCGAGGAGTTCGGCGTCCGAGACGATACCTTCGATGCTGATGCGCGAGCGTTGCTCTGGAGTGCACGCATCGAGAGCGCTCTGCAAAACGTCGTCGGCCATCATTGAATAGCCCGCGAGAATTCCGAGGCGGGCATCCTCCCCTTTATTGAGAAGTTCGCGAATTGCCGAGACGACCACGTGAAAGTTTTTTCTTTTGTCCAATTGCCCAATCAGGAGGACACGAATTGACGAATCCTGGAAAATTCGTTTGGCAAGCGAGTCGTCTTTGTGGCCAGTCGAGCTGAAATGCGGCCACGGTAGGTAGACCACCGAACGGTTCTGTTCGTGATTTGGTCCCGTTTCCAACAGATCAAGAAAGCGGAGATATTGGCTCAATGTGAATTCGGAATTGGTAATGACGTCGGTCGCATCGCTCACCGCATCGAGATACTCAAGATGAAGGCTGCGGACACCGCCGATGCTCTCTCGTTCAAAAAGATGCCGATGAGACAACGGGAACAGGTCATGAACATAAATGATGCTGCGCATGACTTTTTTGGCAAATACATCCTGCATTGCCCATGTGTGGAAGGGCTTTACTGGAATGTCCATCATGAGATAGGTCTGATTGGGGTTGGGCTCCCATATCGGCTGCGCCTTGAGGGAATACGTTCTTTCAACAGCCTGGGACTGCAGGTTGCGGGCGATGAATTTCTTTAGCCAGAAGTATGCAGGGCGTGCGAATGGAATCTCGCGCAACAGGCTCCGAGAGGACGTTCGGCGCGCTTTCTCAACGACACCAACAGTTGCCTTTTCTGCAGCCGCTCGCGCTTGGGCGATTACCCCACCGCTTTCGCGAACCACAATGTTTCCCAGTTCGGGGACGCTGCGCCACACATTTGCGTCATAGTCATACCTGATGAATTCGATGTCATCCGAGTGTGCCGCAATAAACTGACGGACGACCCGCTGCACACCGGTCGTGAAATTCATCTCCGCAATTGCGGTGATGTCAAGAGCAATGGGTTTTGTCACAGAGAGTTCTCTTCCACTTGGCGAATCCAGTCATCCCAGCTCTCGCGGTGCGAGGACTGCATGGATCTTAACTTTCGGTTGCTGATGAGAAATCGGCGCATCACCCACTGGCGATCCGACGTGGACATCGCCCACGGTGTGAACGGGCTTCCGTCGTCTTCAGGTAAACCGGCGATCGCTTGGGTGTGATACTTGATCCACCTAGGCGTCCACGCTGCGGTCAGACGCGGGCGAAACGGTGGCCATATCCACGCGAAACGTGCGATAGATTTCACCCATGCCAGATTCTTCATCCCGAACGAGGAGAAGGTCGGATGAATGCGCAGTCCTTCGATTCCGTCCACCCGAGGAGCAAGTCCTAAGTCAGCGAATTGGAAAATCCTGTCAATCGTTCCAAACGAACCCTGGTCTTCCTCGTCGTAGGGCACAACGATGACATGTTCCGGACCGACAACGTCCGCCCACCGATGGTACTGAGCAACGTAATCCAAGGCCGCGAAATCGCGAAGACGCGGGATTTTGGACATTTCCCAGCGTGGGTTTAGCGTCACCCAGCGTTTTTCCCACATTTTCATGTGCTGAGCGATCATCGAACTGACGAGTTTGTCCTGCCGACGCGCGATAAACAGATAATCCACCACCTCGAAATGTCGTCGCAAAACGGTGTCGAGGTGGCTTGGGTCAAATCTAGGTAGACCGGTCTCTACGACGAAAATCGCGGTCGCAGTTGGTAGTTTTGTCGAGCGAAGCGCACCTGCCACCTTCCCTAAAGCCACGTCTACATCGCTTCCCGGCAAGGATGCGTCGTTCCGATGTCTCGAGGGGCGGAATTCTCTCCGCATCAAACGTTCTAGTTGGTTTCGCTGTCGAACGATATCGCCGTCTTCCCCGAACCACAGATCTCCTGTGGGATAGATGATGCCTTTAGGTGTCGTTCCACGTTTGTTGGTTAGCGTCAAATAGCGGGACAGAGCGGTGGTTCCGGTTTTGATGGGGCCGAGATGAACGAGTGCGCGAGTGACGGTCATGTCGCCGGACCCAGGGTCTGCGCAAACCATTCGGTCCATCGCACGCTGTTCCCCTCATCACCCAATTTGTCGCGGAATTCTTTGTTGGATTTTCGGTAGGCCTCGCCAATGAAGGAACGTTCGGCTAGAGAGAGTGTCCATGTGTCACTGGGTCCCCTCGAATTCAGCTTTAATTCATCGTGTGCTTGACGCACTGTGAAGTTAAAAAACCTGCGGCACAGGCCGCGGGCTCCCGGAATCACCGAGAGACGAAGCGCCCACCGTTTGATCGACGCCAAATCGCTCATCCGCTTGTGAGAGAAGGTCGAATGAATTCTTTCCCCATCAACTAGATCCGGGCTGTGGGGGAAATCGCCGAACCCGACAGCGCTGAAAATATCTTGAGACAGGTCCGTTGTGCCAACAACTGATCGATACGGAACAAAGTGAACCGCGTAATCTTTAGAACCCGTGTTCCATTTGTCCCACAACCGCGAATAGTCATACGACCCGCGACCCGCGTGTTTTCGAGTGAAGGCCTCGGTATCGAGTGCGGTAACGTCCGTGCGGTCCCACATGCGTATCTGCTGCGCAAGTAGCGACCGAATTGCGCTCTGCTGGTCGCGCGCGACAATGACGAAATCCACAGAATCAAAATACTCCCGCAACACTTTTCCGAGTTTGGAAGTGGCACGTTGATCGCCAATCTCACACACCATCACCACTCGAACATCCCCGCCTCGTCTGGTCGCTTCAGCCACAATTGCGGATAGTCGTCGACGGATTAGAGCAGGAGTTGCATCCGTATTTCGTCGACGTTCTCCTGCGCCTTTGAGCGGCGCAACGGCAAGTTCGACGAGGTCGTGATGTTTGACTATTTCGCCCCGGGCCGGAAACCACAAGTCGCCCGTTGGATAAACCACGGTTGGCGGAAGTGCTCCGGCTGACGAGAGTCGAGATAAATGGTACGCAAACGAGCTGGTTCCGGTTTTCATCGGCCCCAGGTGGACAAGGAGTCGAACCTGTGACATTTAGATCCCCGTCGCCTTAAACCACGAGCGCCATTCAGGCTGAGTTGATTGGGGCCCCAACGCCTTTCGGAGGTCGTCCCCGAGATTTCCGTAAAGCTCGACAATCCGAGCTCGGTCCTCAGGGGAAATCACCCAATCTCCGGAATCAGACGAACGAGTTTTGAATCCCGCTCGCATAACTTTGGATCGGTCGGCATTCAGGATTCGCACGAAAAGTGAGTGAATAACCTCGGCAAGAAACGGAACCCGCTCGAGGTAGGGTTTCATTTTTTTCAACGCGACAAGGCGCTTTAACGATGACAACGGGAGACTGGGGTGAATTCGACGTGAACCAAAATCACCCTCTAATCGGATGGCCGATTTTCCGGTCACAATTTTCATGAAACGATCCACAACGGAATACCCGTCCGATTCGTCTTCGAAATAGGGAATCAAGTGAAACTCGGCGATGGGCAGTTCTTGCAACTGCACAAGCATGCGCCGGTAATCGTAGCCGATTGATCCGTTGCGGTGCTTGAGCATCCCATACAAATCAAGATCGGCACGATCCGATCGCCATTCTTTGATTTTGTGAACGAGCAGCGATTGGGTCGCCTCTACCGGGGACCGAACTGCCAAAACAAAAACCACTTCATCAAACGTTGTGTTAAGAAGTTCCACCAAGCGCCCAAGGTTCGATCGGCCGACTAACGTTTCGCTAATGAACACCGCTGTCCGCCGCGATCCGCGTCCCTTGGCGATGTGCGCGGCGAGATCGCGGACTTTGCGTGCCACGTTATCTGGAGTTTGAATCGCTGTTTTGCGACCCGCCTTGCGTCGTCCGTCTGGGTACAAATAATCCGCGAGTTGTCCGTGTTTCGTGATACTTCCTGATGCAGGAAACCACAGATCGCCAGCGGGATAAACAACGTCGGCCGGAAGAATTCCGGCCCTGTGTGCTGCCGAAAAGTAAGCACCAATCGCGGTTGTCCCAGTTTTCATCGGTCCAACGTGAACAACTACTCGTGTAGTTGCCATGGTGAATCTCCTTTGTTCCCAAGCATCGCAGTGAATCGTTAC
>CAIRWJ010000148.1 GCA_903882245.1 uncultured Microbacteriaceae bacterium
GACCCTGGTCAAAGCGTCGGCGATCGCCCGCGTTCCCTGGGCGAAGGCGGGCATCTCAAAAACTCCCATTGGGCCATTCCAAAACACTGTTCGTGACGACTCGATGAGTGCCGCGAACGTGGTCGCTGACTCGTATCCAATGTCCAGCCCGAGACCCGAAGCGCCGAACGGTGTCTCTTCGATGGCATCAACCGCGGTGACTGCCAGTTCCGCATCATCAGCGAATCGGCTCGCGACAACCACATCGGTCGGTAGAACGATGTCGACCCCGATCTCTTTCGCTCGTGCGAGATAGCGTGTGACGTCGTCGAGCAGTTCCAGTTCGCACAAAGACGCCCCGATCGGGTACCCCATCGCCTTGAGGAAGGTGAACATCATTCCACCGCCGATGAGTAGTCGGTCGACAAGTGGCAGAAGGTGCTCGATGACGCCGAGTTTGTCGGACACCTTCGATCCACCCAAAACGACGGTGTATGGGCGCTGAGGGTCGTTGGTGAGTCTCCGAAGAACCTCGGTCTCGGCAGCTACCAGTAATCCAGCCACACTGGGCACGGCCTCAGCTGATTCATACACCGACGCTTGCTTGCGATGAACCACACCGAAACCGTCAGAGACGAAAGCCGCGACACCGGTTGTGAGCAACGCGGCGAACTCGACACGTTCGGCGTCAATCGTTGACGTTTCGCGGGGGTCGAACCGAAGGTTTTCGAGCACAAGGACTTCACCGGGTTTGAGCGTGTCTCGCAGGTCGTGAGCGACCGAACCGACGGTATCCGTTGCGAAGTGAACGGGGACATTGAGAAGTTCCCCCAATCGCTTCGCTATGGGTGCGAGTGAGTATCGCGAGTCTGGTACACCGTCGGGTCGCCCCAGATGGGACATCACCACGACAGCTGCGCCCACGTTCACGAGGTGTTGGATAGTCGGTAACGAGGCTCGAATCCGACCGTCGTCCGTGATCACGCCATCCGACAACGGGACGTTAAAATCGCAACGAACGAGCACCGTTGTGCCGCTCAGGTCACCGAGCGATTCCATAGTGCGAAGTGCCATTAGAGCCGTTCGGCGACGTATTCGGTGAGGTCGACGAGACGGTTGGAATATCCCCACTCATTGTCATACCACGACACGATTTTGACCGTGTTTCCCATGACCTTCACTAACCCAGCATCAAAGATCGACGAGTGGGCGTCACCAACGATATCGCTCGACACAATGGGGTCGTCGGTGTACGCCAAGATTCCCTTGAGGTAACCGTCGGAAGCACGCTTGTACGCGGCGAGTACCTCGTCAATGGTCACTGCCTTTGTCGACACGACCGTGAGGTCAGTGATCGAGCCAGTGGGAACGGGCACGCGAAGTGCGAAACCGTCGAGTTTGCCCTTCAATTCCGGAAGAACGAGACCAATCGCCTTGGCGGCGCCGGTCGATGACGGAACGATGTTGATGGCGGCCGCACGCGCCCGGCGCAAATCCTCGTGAGGACCATCCTGCAGGTTTTGGTCAGCCGTATAGGCGTGAACCGTCGTCATCAGGCCGTTTTCGATGCCGAATTCGTCATTGAATACCTTGGCGAGAGGAGCGAGACAGTTGGTCGTGCACGACGCGTTCGAGATGATGTGGTCGGTTGCGGGGTTGTAGGTTTCATGGTTCACACCCATGACGAATGTGCCGTGCACGTCGGTGCCGGGGGCAGAGATGAGAACCTTGGTCGCGCCCGCGTCAATGTGCTTTTGTGCATCCGTGACTTTGGTGAA
>CAIRWJ010000149.1 GCA_903882245.1 uncultured Microbacteriaceae bacterium
ATAGTCGCACCGGGGTGGATCTCGATCAGCGTCCACCACCGAACAATCTGTGAGATAAAGCGGGCGACAAACCGCCAGCCCCACCCCCACAGCATGTGTGTCATCCGGTACCACCACACTGCGTGTAGCCCTGACAACACCCAGAAGGCTTCGGCCCGTGAGCGCGTTGCTGGGTCGCGGTCCAACGCCATCGCGATGTCCTCGCGAATTCGTTGGAGGGGGGTCACCTAGTCGAGGATACCCTCAAACAGCACGGTCGACAGATATCGCTCACCGTAGGAGGCGAGGATGACAACGATGGTCTTGCCCTTGGTCTCGGGTCGCTTGGCTAGTTCGAGAGCGGCCCAAGCGGTCGCTCCGGACGATATTCCCGCCATAATTCCCTCTTCGCGAGCGAGACGACGAGCGGTGGCTACCGAATCCGTGATTGACACGTCAATGACCTCGTCATAGACATCCCGGTCGAGCACGTCGGGAACGAAGTTCGCACCGATTCCCTGAATCTTGTGGGGACCGGGTGCCCCGCCGTTGAGGATCGGCGAATCGATGGGCTCAACCGCGACGACCCGAACGCTGGGCTTCTTTTCCTTGAGTACCTGGCCGGTTCCGGTGATGGTTCCACCCGTCCCGACTCCGGCGACGAAAATGTCCACAGCGCCGTCAGTGTCGTTCCAAATCTCGACAGCGGTCGTCTTTCGGTGAATCTCGGGATTCGCTTCGTTTTCAAATTGTCGTGCAAGAACGGCGCCGGGGCGTTCCGCAGCGATTTCCTCGGCACGAGAGACTGCGCCTTTCATCCCCTCGGGTGCTGGTGTCAAGACAAGTTCAGCGCCGAATCCCTTGAGCAGCGCACGGCGTTCAATCGACATGGATTCCGGCATCGTCAGCACAACCTTGTAGCCTCGTGCCGCACCGACCATCGCGAGGGCAATCCCTGTGTTTCCGCTGGTCGCCTCGACGATAGTCCCGCCCGGTTTGAGTTCGCCCGACGCTTCTGCGGCGTCAACAATCGCGACACCGAGTCGGTCCTTAACGCTCGAGGTCGGGTTGTAAAACTCGAGTTTGGCGAGAACGATTGCTTCTGATCCGTCAGTCACGCGGTTGAGCCGTACGAGCGGGGTGTTTCCAAATGCTTCGGTGATGTCCGAATAGATGCGCGCCATGAAAGTCTCCTGTGGGTGAGGTCGTGACTCGAGACTACAAACAGTGACTGCTTCACCGTATTTGTGTTACGTCAACGGCGTAACAAACGGCTTTACTCCGCGTTGTCGGGAGAAAGGTGCTCGTGAATGGCAATCCATGAGCCATCGTGGCGTTCAAACACGATGGTTTCCCGCTCGCGAATTGTTGCCACTTCCCCGCCAAATTCAACATCACTCTCGACGTAGTGGGTGAAAACCGCGCCGGAATCGCCGAGAATTTGCACCCGCTGGTCACGCGATCGGCAACCGTGCACACGAAATCCGTCGTCCTTTTCCCACGACGCCCACAATGCCTCGTACTCGGCACGCGAGTTGAGCCGTTCGGTGTGGGTATAGAACATAAAGGTCGCATTTCCCGCGAATCCCGAAAAATAGTCGGTCGTTCGGTGATTCCCAAAGTCGTCGACAATCTTTGCCGCGGCAGCAAGGACCTCGTCGACCACACTCACGCGATTCTCCGCGCGAGAACCGTAATCAATTCATAGGCGAGGTGCGCAGCGGCGATACCGGTGATCTCGGCGTGGTCATACGCCGGTGCCACCTCGACGATGTCTGCGCCAACGAGATTGATGGTGTCGAGACTCCGAATGAGTCGCAGCATTTCGCGGCTCGACAGCCCACCCGCTTCTGGTGTACCCGTTCCTGGAGTGAACGCTGGGTCCATGACGTCGACGTCAATCGAGACATAGACCGGTCGGTCTCCGACTCGAGCCAGCATTCGCGCAATCATTTCGTCGATTCCAAGGTCGTCAGCGTCCGTCGCGCGCAATACCTGGAAACCGAGTGCCGAGTCGTCGGACAGGTCTGTGTCGGAATACAGCGGTCCGCGGATTCCGACATGCAGGCAACCCGTCAGGTC
>CAIRWJ010000150.1 GCA_903882245.1 uncultured Microbacteriaceae bacterium
CATGTGTTGTCAACCGCATTGTTTGACCGACCCGCCTTCACGAACGTCATCAGCCACGGGATTGTTCTGGGTAACGACGGCCAGAAGATGTCGAAGTCGCTGCGCAATTATCCCGACGTGTCCGAAGTGTTCGAACGCGACGGGGCCGACGCGATGCGGTGGTTCCTCATGTCGTCGAGCGTCATCCGTGGCGGAAATCTTGTTGTCACCGAAGAAGGCATCCGCGAATCAGTTCGCCAGTTCCTGTTGCCGCTCTGGAGTACCTACTATTTCTTCACGCTGTATGCGGGCGACATTGATGCCGTCCGCCGAACCGATTCGACCCACGTTCTCGACCGCTATCTGTTGGCCAAGACCCGAGAGCTGATTGAGAAAGTCACGACCGACCTCGACGCCCTGGACAGCCCGATGGCGGCTTCGTCGATTCGTGACTTCGCCGACGTGTTGACCAACTGGTACGTTCGTCGATCGCGCGACCGATTCTGGGATGGCGACGATCGCGACGCCGTTGACACGCTCTACACGGTCCTCGAAACGGTGTGTCGTATTGCTGCACCGCTAGCGCCACTCGTGACCGAAGAGGTCTGGCGAGGACTGACCGGCGGAGAGAGCGTTCACCTGACCGATTGGCCCGACGCGAACGAGTTCCCCACCGACCACGCACTGGTCCAGGCGATGGACCGAGTTCGCGAAGTTGCGTCGAGTGGTCTGGCGTTGCGAAAGGCGCAGGGACTTCGGGTTCGGCTGCCTCTGGCAGCGCTGACGGCGGTCGTACCCGATGCAGCGACGGTTGCCGACTTCACCGACATCCTGCGTGATGAATTGAACGTCAAGGCGGTGGTCGCCGTCGAACTTCGCGAGGAATCAATCGGCGAATACGGAATCACACGCCGACTCTCGGTCAACTCGAGGACGCTCGGCCCCCGCATCGGCGGACAGGTTCAGCACGTCATCGCCGCGACGAAGGCGGGGGACTGGTCTGTCGTCGGTGATGTCGTCACGGCTGGCGGCATCGCGCTCGAGGCGGGCGAATACGACCTCGTCCTCGACGTGGCCGACGAGGCGGTCGCTGTCGCATTCCTGCCTAACGGGGGATTCGTCGTGCTCGACACCGTCGTGACTCCGGAACTTGCCGCCGAGGGACTCGCGCGCGATGTCGTTCGCGCTGTGCAGCAGGCTCGCAAAGATGCTGGGCTCGACGTCAGCGACCGCATTCGCCTTGAAATCGAAAGCGACGCCGTCACCATCATTGCGATGCGTGCCCATCAGGACCTCATCGCCGGCGAGACACTCGCGACGGAACTCGAGTTTGTCGATGGTTCGTCGGGAACCACCGAGGTCGGTGCCGGCGCACGAATCCGCGTCGGTTTGGACAAGGCGTGACCGACTTCCGCGCAGAGGTCGGCACAATTTTCGAGTCGCTCGTCGCCCGAATCGGTGAGCGCGCGCCTCAACCGCGCCTTCATGCGACCCGGAAGGCCGTCGAATACCTGGGCAATCCGCAACAGTCGTATTCAATCGTCCACGTGACAGGAACGAACGGCAAGACATCGACCTCGCGCATGATCGAAGCACTGTGTCGCGCACACGGGCTTCGCACGGGGCTCATGACGAGTCCACACCTGCGTTTCGTCACAGAACGAATCATGATTGACGGCGAACCCATCAGCGACGAAAAGTTCGTCGAGAACTGGCGA
>CAIRWJ010000151.1 GCA_903882245.1 uncultured Microbacteriaceae bacterium
CTGCCGAGGCGTCGTCGCTCGCTGGTCACCAGCAACTCGGAAATCTCGTTGTGATCTATGACTCCAATCAGATTTCTATCGAAGATGACACCAACATTGCGTTCACTGAAGACATCGCCGCACGGTACCGCGCTTATGGCTGGGATGTCCGCGAAGTGTCATGGCGAACCCCGAAGGGATACGTCGAAGACGTGCCGGCGTTACATGCGGCAATCGAGTTGGGCAAGGCCGAGACGTCAAAACCAACGCTCGTGATTCTCAAGACCATCATCGGCTGGCCGGCACCGACCAAGCAAAATACTGGCAAAATACACGGTTCCGCACTCGGTGCGGACGAAGCCAAGGGAACGAAATTGGCGCTTGGCTTGGACCCAGAACTGTCGTTCGTAGTTCCCGACGACGTGTTGGCACACACTCGTGCCCTCAAGGACCGTGCCGCTGTTGACCGTGCGGAATGGCAGAAATCGTTTGACTCGTGGGCGTCGGCCAACGCCGACCAGAAGAAGCTGTTGGACCGCCTCCTAGCCAGTGAATTACCGGGTGATATCGAGGCAGCGCTCCCTGTATTCGAGGCTGGGACGTCTCTGGCTACGCGCGCGGCGAGCGGCAAGATTCTCAACGCTCTCGCACCGGTCATGCCGGAACTGTGGGGCGGATCATCCGACCTTGCAGAATCCAACCTCACGACGATTGACGGAGCAAAGTCGTTCGTCCCCGCCGAACACTCGACGGGTCACTGGAGCGGAGACCTTTATGGTCGAGTTCTGCACTTCGGTATTCGTGAACACGCTATGGGTGCAATCCTCAACGGAATAGCTCTGCATGGTCCAACGCGCTCGTACGGCGGCACATTCCTCATTTTCAGCGACTACATGCGCCCAGCCGTTCGCCTGGCCGCACTGATGAAGACACCCTCGATTTTTGTGTGGTCGCATGATTCGGTCGCTCTCGGTGAAGACGGCCCGACCCACCAACCGATTGAGCAACTTGCGACTCTCAGGGCGATTCCGGGCCTCGATATGGTCCGTCCGGCCGACGCCAATGAAACCGCGTGGGCGTGGAAGGCAATTCTCGAACGTCGAAGCGGTCCTGCGGGTATCGCCCTGTCACGTCAGAATCTGCCTGTCTTCGCTCGCGGATCCGCAGCGAGCGATACCGAATTCGCACCAGCACATCACGCGACAAAAGGTGCCTACACACTCATCGATTCTCCGACCGGAACCGTTGATGTGATCCTTATCGCGACGGGCTCGGAGGTGAGCGTTGCGGTGGACGCCCGTGAGACGCTATCGGCGAAAGGCATCGGCGCGCGTGTTGTTTCGGCCCCGTGCCTCGAATGGTTTGCCGAACAACCAGATGCGTATCGTGAATCTGTTCTTCCTCGGGCTGTGACTGCGCGCGTTTCTGTCGAAGCGGGAATCTCCCTCGGTTGGTCGAAGTACGTAGGCGCGAATGGAGCATCGATTTCAATCGAGCACTTCGGCGCATCTGCCGACTACCAAACGCTATTCCGCGAATTTGGAATCACTCCGGACGCCGTTGTGACGGCCGCTGAAACCTTGCTCTCGTCAACTGAAAGGCACACATCGTGACCACCCCCACCCAGGAGCTTTCTGATATCGGCGTATCCATCTGGCTCGACGACCTGTCGAGAGACCGAATCCAATCGGGTTCACTCGATTCGCTCATCGCGACTCGGAATGTCGTCGGAGTGACCACCAACCCGACAATCTTTGCGTCAGCTCTCGCAACGGGTCAGACCTACGGTGCACAAATCGCCGAACTCGCCGCAGCCGGGGCAACGGTGACCGAAGCGGTTTTTGCGGCAACGAGCGACGATGTCGCGGCTGCGTGTGACATCTTTCGGCCCGTCTACGACCGAACGCATGGCCAAGACGGTCGTGTGTCGATTGAGGTAGAGCCAACTCTTGCGTTCAATGCGCAAGCCACCATCGCGCAGGCGAAAGAGCTATTTGCTCGTGTCGGACGCGACAATGTCATGATCAAGATCCCCGCGACGATTGAGGGGCTCGGCGCCATC
>CAIRWJ010000152.1 GCA_903882245.1 uncultured Microbacteriaceae bacterium
ACGGCTCGTGCGGTCCGCCCGTGACGACGCCTTCATCCCAATCCAGCCCGAGCCAACTCAGTGCGTCGAGAAGTTGTTCGTATGATTCCTCCGAGTCGCGTTCCGCGTCGGTGTCTTCGATCCGGAAGATGAAAGTGCCACCGACGTGCCGGGCATACGCCCAGTTGAACAGACAGGTCCGAATCAGGCCGACGTGCGGCGTCCCCGTTGGCGATGGGCAAAAACGGACACGGATGTCACTGCCCGTGGCAGAGGAGAACGGAGTCTTCATATCTGTGTCAGTCTATTCCGAGGATTCGCGGGACCGCAGGGTGACAATCAGAGCGATCAGGGCAACCGCAGCGCCAACGAAAGTGAATGCTGCAATCGAGAGCCCCGAATAACCCAATGCCGTGACCGCAGGGCCAGCAAGCACCCCGGCGAGAGCGCCAGATGCGCTCATGGCTGCGTCGCTTCGACCCTGAATAGTGAGTCGCTTCGGTCCTTGAGAAAGTTCGCCGATGAGGGCACTACCCGCCACCGTGTTGGCGCTCCAGCCAAGACCGAGGAGAATCAGTCCAATCGTCACGATGGTGTGGTCCATAGGGAAAAGTGCTGTCAGCGCGAGGCTGATCGCCAAGACAACTTGCCCGAGGATAAGCACGGGTACTCGGCCAATTCGGTCGCTGAGAATTCCGAACACCGGCGACATCGCGTACATGCCAGCAACGTGCAACGAAATGACGAAACTGGCCTCGCCGACGGTCGCCCCTTCGTGAACGAGGTGGACAGGCGTCATCGCCATGACGGCAACCATGGTCGCATGCCCGAGTCCAATCACCGCGATGGCGAATGGGACCGCACGCGAGAGTTTCGCCGCCGTGGTTGCCGCAGCTTTTGTGACGGTGACCGTGGGAACGTTGGGTCCGATCCCCCACCAATACATGGACGCCGCGGCGAGTTGGGCGGCGACGGTGAAGATAAAGGGACCCGTCAATTCAGGCATTCCGAGTGCATCGCCGATTACCACACCGATACCGTTGAGGTTTGGACCAATAATCGCACCGATGGTTGTCGCCCAGACCACCATGGACAGGTCGCGTCCACGATTTTCCGCGCTGGAATAATCGGTCACCGCGAATCGGGCTTGAAGGTTTACTGCCCCACCGACTCCCAGCCCCAAGAGTCCGAGAAGTACGAGCGGCAACGACATGAGCCCGCCCGCGACGATGATGAGCAAACCACCGAGAATCGCAATCGACGCACCCAGAGTCAGCGCACGCCGTCGACCGCGCTGCATTGCAACCCGTGCCAATGGAATCGCAGCGACCGCGGAACCCAGGGTCGACATGGTGGCGGCGAGTCCGGCGGCTGAATCACCGCCCGCGATGTGCGCGGCGAGCAGTGAGCCGACTGAGACGGCGGAACCGAGCCCGATACCAGCGAGCACTTGCCCCGCGATGAGAGCCCGACGAATCCGGCGGATAGAGTCGACCGGAGTCGACATCAGGAAACTCGGTCGTCGCGGTTTTTGGCTGGGTTCGAGAGCGTCCCGATGCCCTCAATCGTGATCTCAACGGTTTGACCGTCAACAAATCCACCGAGCCCCGCTGGGGTGCCTGTGCAGATGATGTCGCCGGGGTAGAGGGTGAATGCGTTCGAGACAAACGCAATAATCTCGGGAACTTTGTGGGTCATGTCGCCAGTGAAGCCGTGGCGACGCACCTCACCGTCAACGCGGGTCGTGATCTCGTTGTGTGCGAACGGATCGAATTCGGTTTCGATCCACGGGCCGATGGGACAGAACGTATCGAATCCCTTGGCACGGGCCCACTGTCCGTCGGCAAACATGACGTCTCGAGCGGACACGTCATTGGCGATTGTGTATCCAAAGATCACGTCCGCCCAGTTCTTCTCCGGCACACGGTGCGCAACAGACCCGATGACGATGGCAAGCTCGCCCTCGTGAACAATTCGCCCCTCGACGGGGGGCAGGATGATGTCATCGCCTGGGCCAATGACCGCGGTCGGCGGCTTGAGGAAAATAAGTGGCGTCTGCGGTCCGTCGTGATGCATCTCGGCAGCGTGCTCGGCAAAATTCATCCCGACACAAATCACCTTTGACGGGGTAACCGGTGCTAACGGCACGATGTCGACCAGCGCTACAGTGTCGTTGGTCGTCGCGAGCCCATCGTGAATCGGGTCACCCTCGACTAGAGTGACGACGTCACCGTCAATCACTCCATATCGAGGCTCGCCGTCATGGCGGAATCGGACGACCTTCACAGGTTTAGCCTATCCATCGGGACGCTTACTCGTTCTGGCGCTTAAGGCGTGATGCAGCCCGCGCGCGAAGGTTCTGCTCGAGTTCGACCTTGCGGATGCGAATCTTCGCCGGCGTCACCTCGACGCACTCATCCTCGCGGGCGAATTCGAGACACTCCTCAAGAGTCATGTCGCGAGGCGGCGTCATTTTCTCCAGGATCTCTGACGTTGACGAGCGAATGTTATTCAGTTGCTTTTCTTTCGTGACGTTGACGTCCATGTCGTCGGCCCGCGCGTTCTCTCCGACAACCATGCCCTCGTAAACCTCGTCACCAGGCTGAACAAAGAACGCCATGCGTTCTTGCAGTGCCATCATGGCGAATGGCGTTGCCACGCCCTGACGGTCGGACACAATCGAACCGTTCTGACGGGTGATGATCTGACCGGCCCACGGACCGTATCCGTGCGCGATGGCATTGGCAATACCGGTACCGCGCGAGATCGTGAGAAATTCGGTCCGGAAACCGATGAGTCCACGAGACGGAACGATGAACTCCATGCGGACCCAGCCGGTTCCGTGATTCGTCATTCCCTCCATGCGACCCTTTCGAGCCGCGAGAAGTTGCGTGATGGCACCGAGGTACTCTTCTGGGGCATCCACGGTGAGATGCTCGAACGGCTCGTGTGTCGCTCCGTTGACCTTCTTGGTGACGACCTGGGGCTTTCCGACGGTGAGTTCGAAGCCTTCGCGACGCATGTTCTCGACCAGAATGGCCAGTGCGAGTTCGCCTCGACCTTGAATTTCCCAGGCGTCGGGGCGACCGATGTCAACGAGTCGAACCGAGACGTTACCGACGAGTTCGCGGTCGAGGCGGTCCTTGACCATTCGTCCCGTGAGCTTGTGGCCCTTGACCTTGCCGACGAGCGGCGAGGTGTTTGTCCCGATGGTCATCGAAATCGCGGGATCGTCCACCGTGATGACGGGAAGGGCCCGTGGGTCGTTCATGTCGGCGATGGTCTCACCAATCGTGATGTTCTCAAAACCGGCAACAGCCACGATGTCTCCGGCCGAGGCGGACTCGGTGGGAACACGCTCGAGCGCCTTAGTCGTGAGCAATTCCGTGATGCGAACGTTTTCGACCGTTCCGTCGTGCTTCATCCACGCGACGGTCTGCCCCTTTTTGAGCTCGCCGTGGAAAATGCGGAGAAGCGCGATTCGGCCGAGGAACGGCGATGCGTCCAAGTTGGTGACATGAGCCTGCAGCGGGTGGTCGGTGTCGTACGTCGGAGCCGGGATGTGCTTGAGGATTGCGTCAAACAGCGGCTCGAGGTCGTCGTTGTCGGGAAGAGAGCCGTCCGCTGGGCGGTTCCACGACGCGGCGCCGTTACGACCCGATGCGTAAACGATGGGGAGGTCGAGAATTCCGTCGAGGTCGAGGTCTGGGATATCGTCGTGGAGGTCGGAGGCAAGACCGAGAAGAAGGTCCTGCGATTCGTGCACGACTTCGTCGATTCGCGCGTCGGGGCGATCAGTCTTGTTCACGAGAAGGATGACGGGGAGTTTGGCCTCGAGCGCCTTGCGCAAAACGAAGCGGGTCTGCGGAAGCGGACCCTCACTGGCATCGACGAGAAGTACGACGCCGTCAACCATCGAGAGTCCACGTTCAACCTCGCCACCAAAGTCGGCGTGACCGGGGGTGTCAATGACGTTAATCGTGATCGGACCGTTTGTCGCGTGCTTTCCGGAATAGGACACCGCGGTGTTCTTCGCGAGAATGGTGATTCCTTTTTCGCGCTCGAGGTCGTTCGAGTCCATGACGCGGTCTTCGACCGAACCGTGCGCCGCGAACGAGCCCGTCTGCCGAAGCATCGCGTCGACAAGAGTGGTCTTGCCGTGGTCAACGTGAGCGACGATCGCCACATTTCTAAGATCGTTGCGTGTGGCGATTGCCATGATGAAATCCTTTAGGTAGTGGTGCGCGCACGTCGACGCGTGCGTTGTTCCTCAGGATCGGGAACTGGAACGGCGGCGATGAGCCTCTTTGTGTAGGGGTCTTGCGGGTTACGCAGAATCTGATCCGTCGAACCCTGCTCTACGATTTTACCGTGATGCATGACCGCAATTCGGTCACTGAGCAAATCAATCACCGCGAGGTCGTGCGAAATGAACAAAATCGCGAACTTCTGTTTCTTCTGAATTGCCGTGAGAAGCGCCAAAACTCGCGCCTGAACGGACACATCGAGGGCCGATGTCGGCTCATCGGCGACCACAATTGCCGGATCCAGCGCGAGTGCGCGAGCGATTCCGACACGCTGGCGCTGTCCTCCCGAGAGCTCGTGAGGGTAACGGTTGCGATAACTGATGGGTAGCTCGACCATGTCAAGCAGCTCGGTTACGCGGTCGGAAACCTGTTTGGCACTGAATCCACCGGCGAGAACGAGTGGCTCTCCGATGCTCTCGCCAATCGGCCAGCGCGGGTTGAGCGATGACCCCGGATCTTGAAAGACGATGCCGATGTGACGGCGAACCTCACGCAATTGCGCTGCCGTGACATTGACCATGTCCTGACCAGCGACCGTAATGCGGCCGGCCGACACCGGCATCAGTCCGACAACCGCTCGGCCGATGGTGGTTTTCCCCGAACCCGACTCACCGACGAGCCCCAGCACCTCGCCGGGATAAATGTCGATAGAGACGTCTTCCGCTGCTCGGAAGGCGGGAACACGTCCACGCTTCGGATAGGTGATGTCGACGTTGGACAGCGAGAGGACGGGGGTTTCACCCTTGTGATCGTTCGCTTTCTTACCGGTCGCTGCTCCCGTTCCGAGGTGCGGGACAGCGGCCAACAGCTCCTTGGTGTAGTCGACCTTCGGACGCGTATAGATGTCAACCGCCGTGCCCGACTCGACGACGCGACCGTCCTTCATGACAATCACGTGGTCGGCCATATCGGCAACGACACCCATGTCATGCGTGATCAGGATGATGCCTGTCCCCAGTCGTTCATTGAGTGACCGCAGAAGGTCAAGGATTTCCGCCTGAATCGTCACGTCGAGCGCGGTCGTCGGCTCGTCGGCGATGAGCACCTTGGGGTCGCACGAGATGGACTGTGCGATCATCGCGCGCTGACGCTGCCCACCGGACAACTGATGCGGGTAGGAATCGAACGCCTTCTGCGGGTCGGGCAGCTCGACGAGTCCGAGCAGTTCGATGGCGCGTGCTTTGGCGGCGGCCCTCGACAATTGCGGGAAGTGAACCTTCAGTGCCTCGACAATCTGGAATCCGATCGTGTACACCGGGTTCATCGCCGTCATGGGCTCTTGGAAGATGACGGCGATTTCACGCCCGCGAATCGCTCGGATTCGCTCGGGCGTCGCCGTGAGTGTGTCTTCCCCTGCAAGCAGGACCTGCCCGAGCGCGCGACCGTTGACGGGGAGCAAACCGAGAAGGGACATGGACGACGCTGACTTGCCCGAACCGGACTCACCGACGATGGCGAGCACCTCACCCGCTCGAACCGAATAGTTGATGTCTTGGGCAGCCATCACCCATTCACCGTCAACCCAGAAATCGACACCGAGGTTCTTGGCCTCAATCACGACGGGTTTTTCGCTCATCGGGTCACCTCCATGACAGCATGGAGGGTATGACGACGTTCGTGTCCCGCTCCGGTCGAGTTCTGTCCGTCGTTTTCATAATTGTTTGCGCTGCCGCAACGGCAACCACCATCGCAACAGGATCCCTGGTTGATGGGCTGCGCGGAGTCAGCGTTTCCGCATTCCTCGCGACGACCATCTACGCAGCATTCTGGCGACCCCGACTCATTGTCCGTGAGGGTTCCGTCAACGTGCGGAACGTCAT
>CAIRWJ010000153.1 GCA_903882245.1 uncultured Microbacteriaceae bacterium
ACCTTTTGGTTCAGTCCATCGTTTTCAATTTGAATGCGACGAAGTTCCTTGACGACCTCATCGAGGAAGTCATCAACATCATCGGGGTCATAACCATCGCGTTTCGTCTTGAATTGTTTGTTAACAATGTCTTCAGCGCTCAACATTGGCCGGCCTCATTCCTTAGGACAACCGCTTTATCGGTTGACAACACTTTACCGCGAACCCTAAACAACCCAGGACATTGCAATGTACGTGCCGAACAGCAACAAAGTCCACGACAGGTCAATCGCGACGGCACCGATGCGCAACGGTTTGATGAATCGTCGGAGAAATCGGAGCGGTGGATCCGTCACGGTGTACGTCGCTTCCGCGATTAGCAACACCACACCGCGCGGGCGCCACTGCGGCGCGATTTGTTGAACCCATTCCAGAATGAAGCGAGCCCACAGCAATGCCGAGAAGCACCACAGAATTACCCAGAGGATGTTTCCCAACACTGGCATGGACTACGCCAGGAGTTCTTCGTCGTCGCTCGTCTGCAGGCTGTTCTGGTCAAGTTCATCGTCGAACTGTTCGATCCCCGCGGGGGTCAGCATGAACACCTTGACGGCGACGCGTCGGATGGTTCCGTCAAGTCCCTTGACGAGGCCTGACATGAAGTCGATAAGGCGCCGCACGTCGGCTTCTTGCATCATTGACAAGTCAACGATGATTGGTGATCCGTCCGCAAACGTCTCTGCGATACCCGACGCGTCGGACGCATATCGGCGAGGGCGCATTGTGTGAATGACCGAATAGGACGGTTCATGGCGTGAACGGCTCATCGATCGCACCGGCGCTGCGACAGGACGAGGTCCGGACGCACGCGGGACGTCGGGCCGAACGCTCGTGCGCTCCCGCGGAAACTGAGATGACGATGCAACGAAACCAAGGTATTCAAGTGTTTTCCTCATGACGATGTCCTCTCCTTGAGGTTTTCATCAGATTAACGCGGTGTTGGGCGATTTCCCGTTATTGACGAGCCGATCCGAAGGTGTGTCGCGCCGTGCTCGATCGCCTGTTGCCAATCGGCACTCATGCCCGCCGAGATGTCCGTCGCGTTCGGGTAGGCCTGGCGAAGTATCTCGGACATCGTAGCAACGCCTGCAAAGGCCTTACTCGGGTCGGCATCCTGAGGTGCCACCGCCATCACGCCACGCAGGTCAATTGTGCCGGCAGCGAGGATTCGCTCGGCGAGCCGCAACATGTCATCGGCGGTCTGCACTCCCCCACGACCGGGATCGTCCGTGAGGTTCAACTCGATAAAGCCATCAACGCGATGTTCGGATGTGACGAGGGCGTCGACAACGGAATCGCGATCAAGCGAGTGAATTACCGAGGCGTACCGCGCGATAGCCCTGGCTTTGTTTGACTGGATTTGCCCTACGAAATGCCAGGTCAGGTCTCTATCTGCGAGCGCATCGGCCTTCGGTGCAGCATCCTGGTGTCTACTTTCCCCAAAGTGACGGGCGCCAGCATCGAGAAGCTCCTCGATGACCGACACTGGGTGAAACTTCGTGACAACGACAAGCGTGACGTCGTTGACATCTCGACCCCACTTCGCGCATTCCGCAGCCACATCAGCGCACACCGACTGCCATCGTGCGGTTACGGACGGCACGACGAACTACTGAAGGAATTCGGGAAGGTCGTAAGCGTCTGAATCGGCAAACTGGTCGGTCAACACCGGAATATCAGTCGTCGTCCCTGACCGACCGAATTCACTGTGCTGTAATTCTTCATCGAGGGTCTGGAACGACGCAACGGTTCCAATTCGTTCGGGGCGCACGGTGTCGCGCTCGTCGAATCCAGCGGCGATCACTGTTACACGCACCTCGTCGCCGAGGGTGTCGTCAATTCCCATTCCCCAGATGAAGTTGGCTTCGGGGTGAATGACATCTGAGATGAGCGACGCCGCCTCGTTGACCTCCATGATGGACAGGTTCGAGCCGGCCTGGAACGACAACAACACGCCGTGTGCGCCGTTGATTGTTTGATCGAGCATCGGCGACGCAATCGCCATCTCTGTGGCCTTGATGGCCCTTTCGGCCCCACGCGCGCTTCCGATTCCCATGAGCGACGTTCCCGCACCGTGCATGACGCTGCGAACGTCGGCGAAGTCGAGGTTGATAAGTCCCGGGTTCGTGATGAGGTTGGTGATGCCTTGGACTCCGGCGAGGAGGACCTCATCCGCGATTGCAAAAGCTTCCGTGACCGAAATTGTTGGGTCAGCAAGTTGAAGGAGTCGGTCGTTGGGGACCACAATCAGAGTGTCGACTTCTTCGCGAAGACGTTCCACTCCCGCTTCGGCCTGTTCGCGACGACGACGCGCCTCGAAACCGAAAGGTGTCGTGACAACACCGATGGTGAGCGCACCGATCGATTTGGCGATGCGTGCAACAACTGGTGCACCACCGGTTCCCGTTCCGCCACCTTCGCCTGCTGTGACAAAAACGAGGTCCGCGCCAGCGAGGCTTTCTTCAATTTCTGTTGCGTGGTCTTCCGCGGCACGACGACCGATTTCGGGGTCGGCTCCAGCTCCAAGTCCACGAGTCAGTTGTCGTCCAACGTCGAGTTTGACATCGGCATCGCTGAGGAGAAGAGCCTGTGCGTCGGTGTTGACCGCGATGTATTCCACGCCTTTGATTTTTGCGTCGATCATTCGATTGACAGCATTGACACCACCGCCACCCACGCCGACGACTTTAATGACGGCGAGATAATTGTTGCTTGCGGATGCCATGGATTCCTCCAACGTTCAGGCTCAACTCGAAGTCGAGACTTTTCCTGCCCTCTCAGGCACCCACACGGTAGTCACGACGGCGCGCCACATCCGTTAACGCGGTCGGCGTGTCGTGATTTAGCGCAACGGCTGCAAAACGATGTTGTCCGGGGCAGAGACATCAATCTCGAAAACTCCTCTCGAACGATCAGCGACTCGAAGAGCGCGATCCATCACCACGATCTTCACCGCAGAATTGTCAGGAGAACCCCATACGATTTCGTGTCCTACTCCGCGAAGAATGAACCGAACGCTGTCTCGTGTCTGTGCGGATATCGACGCGATATTCGCGCGAACGCTGCCCGGCAGGGAAACGAGAGTCTCCGCCATGGCGCTAAATGCGTTGCTGGTAGTCGACTCCCCCAATAATTCAGGAATTCCCGCAGGCTTGTCCGACACCGTGTCAATAATGACACCGGCGCCGTCGACGACAACCCATCGAGA
>CAIRWJ010000154.1 GCA_903882245.1 uncultured Microbacteriaceae bacterium
GATCGAATCATCTTCGAAGTCATCAGTGCGTTCGGAACGGTGGGATTGTCCACCGGGATCACCGCAAATCTGTCCGACCCCGCGCTGATCAACCTCATGTTGCTCATGATTGTCGGTCGTCTCGGGCCGCTGACACTGAGCACCGCTCTCCTCTTGACTCACCGCCCTAAACTGTACGAGTTCCCGAAAGAGAGGCCCATCCTTGGTTAAGCGCATAACTACTGGTCCGCGAAAAAACGTCCGCAACGTCGCCGTCTTTGGGCTCGGCCGTTTTGGAAGTGCACTCGCGGTTGAACTTGTCGAGATCGGAATCGAGGTGCTGGGGATAGAGACCGACGAGGACCGTGTCCAGCGTCACAACGGATTGTTGACGAAAGTCGTCCGCGTTGACCCCGGTGTCAACGAAGCACTCGAGCAACTCAATGTTAAGGAATACGACGTGTGTGTCATTGCGATCGGCTCCGACATTCTCGCGAGCATCCTGACCGCCGCCTACCTCACCAAAATTGGGGTCAAAGAGATTTGGGCAAAAGCCACTTCACGCGAACACGGCGAAATCTTGGAGCAAGTCGGGGTTCACCACGTGGTTTACCCCGAGAACGACATGGGCCGCCGCGTCGCCCACCAGGTCAAGGGATCGACGGACTTCATCGAAGTCGACGAGACCTACGTCATCATCAAGACGACGGCAAACCAGCACATCATCGGAACCCGCCTCGGGGATTCCGAGATTCGAAAACGATACGGCGTAACGGTTATGGCGGTCAAGCGGGGCAAAGGGACCTGGGTCAACGCCGACAGCGACACGATCGTTGCCGAACATGACGAGGTCTTGGTGGCGGGACCGACCAAGGAAGCAGAACAGTTCGGTCTGCTCAACTAAAAACGCCTATCAACAGGAGTGGCTATGACAACGTCTGGAATTGAAATTGACGAACGCGACGACACAATTCGTCCCGCCGACGATTTGTACCGCCACATCAATGAACGCTGGATTGAGCGGACGCCGATCCCCGAAGATCGCGCCCGATACGGTTCGTTCCACGTTCTTGCTGAAGAGGCCGAAAAGGCCGTCCGCGTAATTATCGAAGAGTGCCAGTCGGCGGATGAAGGCACAGAGGCCCGTAAAGTTGGAGATCTGTATGCGAGTTTCATGGATGTCGACACTGTCAACGCGCTCGGCGCTTCACCCCTGAAGCCCCTCCTGCACCGCGTCGACCGCGTGGGAAGCTTGGCCGAGTTCATGTCAGCGCTGGGGGAGTTTGAGCGAGACGGTATCGGCTCGTTTGTGTCGATGTGGGTCGACAACGACCCGGGCGACCCAGAGCGTTACCTCGCCTTCGTCGAGCAGAGTGGAATTGGACTGCCTGATGAATCGTACTTCCGCGACGAGACCTTCGCGTCGATTCGAGAAGCGTACCGAGGGCACCTAGAAAGAATGTTTGCGATTTCTGGTTTGTCTGACGCCGCAGACCGCGCGGCGCGTGTCTATTCAATCGAAGAAAAGTTTGCGGCCGTCCACTGGGACAACGTGAAGACGCGTGACACGCATGCGACGTACAACCTGGTGGGATGGGACGAGTTCGCCACATCGCTTGGCCCAATCGCCGCGCCGTGGCGCGACGCTCTTGGTGTCGCGGACAACGTTTTTGCCGAACTGGTTGTGCGCGAACCCTCCTTCATCGAAGGTGCTCGTGCGATCCTCGAGTCTTCCGACCTTGAGTCACTGACCGACTGGTTGCGCTGGCAGGTCATTCATGGACTTGCTCCTTACCTTTCCTCAGAATTCGTCGACGAGAACTTCGCGTTCTACGGAACGACTCTGTCGGGCACTCCGCAACTGCGTGACCGTTGGAAGCGGGCAGTTGGTTTTGTTGAGGGAGGCCTCGGCGAAGCAGTGGGCAAAATTTACGTTGAGCGACATTTTCCGCCGGCGGCGAAAACACAGATGGACTTGCTTATCGCGAATCTCATCGAGGCGTACCGCGAATCGATTTCGAACCTCGAGTGGATGAGCGACGAGACAAAGGCGCGAGCGCTCGAGAAGCTTGATAAATTCACCCCCAAGATTGGCTATCCGGTTCGCTGGCGCGATTATTCGTCGGTTCAGGTCACGGCGGACGACCTCGTGGGAAACATGTTCACCATCGCTCGATTCGATTTTGCGCGCGAGTTGGGCAAGGTTGGAAAACCGCTCGACCGTGACGAATGGTTCATGTTGCCCCAAACAGTGAACGCGTATTACAACCCCGGCTTCAACGAAATAGTCTTTCCCGCCGCAATTCTGCAGTACCCGTTCTTCGTTGCCGAGCGTGACGCAGCGGCAAACTATGGTGCAATCGGGGCCGTCATCGGGCACGAGCTCGGGCACGGTTTTGACGACCAAGGAAGCGAATTCGACGGTGACGGACGCTTGTCGAATTGGTGGAGTGATGTCGACCGCGCGCGGTTCACGGAACGCACTAAAGCGCTGATCGACCAGTACAACGCGCTGGAACCTCGAGCCCTTCCGGGTCACACGGTCAACGGCGAATTGACGATTGGCGAAAACATTGGCGACCTTGGCGGGCTGAGCATCGCCTGGAAGGCGTACCTGCTGTCATTGAATGGCGCCGAGCCGCCCCTCGTCGACGGAATGACCGGCGCGGAACGATTCTTCTTGTCGTGGGCGCAGGCATGGAGGCAATCCGCACGCGACGAAGAGGCCCTCAGACTTCTCGCGATTGATCCTCACTCGCCACCCGAGTTCCGATGCAACCAAATTGTTAGAAACTTAGACGTTTTCCATGAGACGTTCGGCGTCACGTCAGGCGATCCGATGTGGCTCGACCCAGCCGAGCGCGTAACGATTTGGTGAACAGTGCACCGCGCACCTGAAAAACACACTCAATCGGTTTTCGCCTTCGCTAATCAGGGTTAGGCTATTTAATCTCAAAGGCATACAAGGGGGTTCACAGTGCGTGGGAAAATTCTTTTGGTACTCGGTCTCGGTATTGGCTATGTCCTCGGCACTCGTGATGGACGTGCTCGATACAACCAGATGAAGAACGCAGCACTCAAGGTGTGGAACGACCCACGAGTGCAGGAGCAGGTTTCTGCCGCGACGGAATTCGTCAAGGAGAACGCCCCCGAGGTTGCGTCAGCTGTTTCTGTCAATGTCAAGAAGATCGCGGAGCGCGTCGAGGCAGCCCGTTCAGTCAAGCCGCCCACAAAACGCGCAACCACGGTGCGAAAGCCGTCGTCCACGCCAGCGTCGAAAAAGACGACTCCATCAGCACCCACCTCTAAACCGAAGAAGTAACCGCTTATGGCGAAAGACGCGAAAACGCGTGGTTTTTTTCGGTTGCTGGCAGATCTGCCACGCGAGCTCAGCGATTTAGTTCGTGCCGAAATTCGCTTGCTTCAATCCGAATTTGCGGGAAAGTTGCGCGCTGCCGGCATTGGTATTGGCTGGGTGACGCTGGGTGTGACAATGGTTTCCATGTTCCTGACGATGCTCGTCGTCGCCCTCATTCTCGGTTTGGCTGAATTCATGCCGGCATGGGCAGCCGCACTAACTGTTGCCGCCGCCGCGCTGGTCGGTGGCGTCGCATTTATCGCGCTGGGTGTCGCGTCGATTCGCAAAGGTTTTACTCCGTTCGAATCGGTCGACCAAATTGCGAAGGATTTCCGAAACTTGGGGAAGGGGGCAACCGATGGCAAATGAGCGTCAGAAAATCGCCGCGGACATCGCGGCACGACGCGAACAATTCCAGAAGTCTGTTTCCGAACTCGAGAACAAACTTGATCTGACGGAACAACGCAAGATTCTGAGCGAACGTGTCGCGGGATCGTTCCAAGCAAACCCCGTGCCATGGTTGGTCGGTGCAGGAATTCTCGGAGTCATTGTCGTCAGTTCAATCGCATGGGCGGTCTTTGGGGATGACTGATTTTGCAATTCGCGAGGTGAGCCCAACTGCGAGTATCCCCGTGATTCGTCGGCTCGGCGACCAGACGGTGTTGATTCCCCGCGGTGGACGATTCGCAGAGGACATCACAAACCTCCTCACAACTCTCGGTGCGCGAACGGTCGTGGCGCCCGTCGTCAACTTTGCCTCTGCTGATGACGCCAGCGCACTTCAGACAGAATTCGACGCCCTCGCTTCGGGGACGTACGACTGGATTGTCCTGACGAGCGCGACGACCGTTGACGTCTTACAACATCACAAGGTCGAAATCCCCGAGAGCACTCGTGTTGCTGCGATTGGTGAAACGACGGCCCAAGCGTTGTCGTTCGCGAACATTCGTGTTGATTTTGTTCCGCCGACCGATAACTCGTCGCGCGGTTTCATCAACGCGCTACCCAAGGGCTTTATCGAGTCAACGATTCTTGTTCCGCACTCGGAAACATCGGAACCCATTCTCGCCGCAGGATTTGACGAGCGCGGAATCAATGCAACTTTTGTTTCTGCCTACCGAACCGTCGGGGTCCCGGTCTCGGAGGACGTCCGCGCTCGAGTTCACTCGGGGGATATCACCGCAATCCTCGTGAGTTCGGGAAGTGTCGCGCGACAACTTGCCGAGCAACTCAGTCCAATACCAGAATCAACCGCCGTCATTTGCATCGGACCCCGAACCGCGTTTGACGCGCAGCAGGCAGGTTTGGCCGTGTCGCACACAGCCGTGGAACGCAGCAACGAGGCGCTCATTGACGCTTTGCTGGAATTCCGAGACGCCTAACCAAACAACAGCGCGGCCTCGGACCAGCGGGCGTCAGGGACGGTTTTGAGTTGGCCGAGAGCTGACTCGAAGGTTGTGGTGACGATGTCGGTTCCGCGAAGGGCAACCAGCGCTCCCCAGCCGCCCTCAGAGATAACACGCACTGCGTTCATCCCAAAGCGGGTGGCGAGAACTCTGTCGAACGCCGACGGGGTCCCACCGCGCTGGATGTGACCGAGCGTGGTTGCACGAGTCTCAATGCCCGTCGCCTCTTCGATCAGGGGAGCAAGCATTTCGCCGATTCCGCCAAGTCGAGGTCGACCGAACGCATCGAGCCCTCGCTCACTGTGCGCGTCATCCATCGTGTCCAAGAGGAATCCTTCGGCAACACAGACAAGCGGTGCGCGACCGCGCTCGTAGGCGGATTTGACCCAACCAACAATTTCGTCGAGAGACGTTTTGCGCTCGGGAATCAGGATTGCGTGAGCACCCGCTGCCATCCCCGAATGTAGAGCAATCCAGCCAACATGGCGCCCCATGACTTCTGCGACCATGCACCGATGGTGTGAGTCACCGGTCGTACGGAGGCGATCCATGGAATCGGTGGCAATGTTGACCGCGGTGTCAAACCCGAACGTGTAATCGGTGGCAGAAAGATCGTTGTCCACTGTCTTGGGGACACCAACAATCTTGATTCCTGCCTCGGACAGGCGATTCGCCGCCGCGAGAGTACCCTCGCCACCGATGACCAACAGACCATCCATTCCCGCGTCGGCCATGACCTGGTTTATGCGGTCAATGCCGCCATTGTCTTCGAACGGATTTGTTCGAGAAGAACCGAGAATCGTTCCGCCCATCTTGCCGATTCCCTTGACATCCGCGCGTTCAAGTTTTTGAAAGTCGGCGTTGACCAAGCCGCGCCAACCGTCTCTGATACCAATGAAGGACATCCCGTAGTGACGTTCGCCGTTGAGCACAGCGCCACGGATGACGGCATTGAGACCAGGGGCATCGCCGCCTGAAGTGAGGACTCCGATTCGCATGTGTCCATTCTCGCGTTACGAATGCTTCGGAGGGCACATGTCAGAACATTTTTCAGAGAATTCGACGATGAACGAGTCGCGACAACATGATGGACGATCGAGTGTGGTCGACGTTTGGAGCATTGCGAACCTTTTCGAGCGC
>CAIRWJ010000155.1 GCA_903882245.1 uncultured Microbacteriaceae bacterium
CCGCAAGAATGCCGCGTGCTTGCCCGAGCAGTTCATCGTGACGCGTTGAGGTCCTTCTCCTGCGGCGATTCGTTCAGCCTTGTCGTTGTAGCCGAGCGGCCAGTCGGGCGGGCAACCGAGGTCGTGAACACCGAGGTGGTCGTGAGAGAGCATTGCCTCAATCGCGTCGGTGTGACGACGAGAACCGCAGTGGCTGGCGCACGCGAGCACGAGTTCGACACCTTCCAGTTCTGCGCCTGCCCTGAGCGCGGCGATGGCCTGGAACGGCTTGAGCGTCGAGCGCGGAAAAATCACGGCATCTATGTCTCCGCCGGACTCGATCACCGAGCCGTCTCGGTCGATGACAACGAACGCGCCGATGTGACGTGATTCAACGAGACCGTTTCGGTCGAGGGATGCGAGTTCGACACACCCCTCAACCGACAGCGGATGCATTAGCGAGCGGAGAGTGCTTCGTCGATAATCGCCACGGCGTCAAGCAACAGTTCGTCGCTCGTGACGACTGCGGGCAGGAAGCGCAACACGTTTCCGTAGGTTCCCGCCGAGAGCAGCAGGAGACCCTTCTTGATCGCGTAGGCAGTGATGTAGGGAACGATGTCCGAAATCGGAGTGTCGGTTCCGGGTTCGGTGAATTCAATCGCCTGCATTGCTCCAATGCCGCGCACATCGCCGATGACGTTGTGCTTTTTCTGCAAGTCGCGAAGCGCTCCGCCGAGTACGCGCCCGACTCGTTGGGCCTCACCCAGAAGGTCGCGCTTCTCGATTTCCTCAAAGATCTGAACGGCAGCGGCGGCCGACATCGGGTTTCCGCCGAATGTTCCACCGAGTCCGCCGACGTGGCTGGCGTCCATAATGTCCGCACGACCGGTGACTGCTGCGATGACGAATCCGCCGCCGACACCCTTGGCCGTTGTCACAAGATCGGGGACGAGACCGAAGTGCTCAGAGGCGTAATACGCACCGGTACGCATGATGCCCGACTGAACTTCGTCCGAAACATAGACGATTCCGTTGTCGTTACACCACTTCTGTAGTGCGGGAAGGTAGCCGTCCGCGGGGATAATGAATCCGCCTTCACCCTGGATGGGTTCCACAACGAGACAGGCCAAATCAGTTGCGCCAGCACGCTTATCGAGCCACGAGATGGTGCGAGCCGCCGCTTCTGCGCCCGACAGCTTGTCGTGGAAGGGGTATGAGTTGGGCGCGTGATGAACGTCGCCGGCAAAAGGACCAAATCCAAGGTTGTACGGCATCGCCTTGAAGTTCATCGACATCGTGAGGTTGGTGCGGCCGTGGTAGCCATGATCAATGACAGCAACTCCGGGGCGGCCGGTGAACTTGCGAGCAATTTTGACCGCATTCTCGACGGCTTCGGCACCCGAGTTCAACAAAACCGACTTCTTCGCAAAGTTGCCCGGTGTGTGCTGAGCGAGCAATTCGCACAAGCGAATGTATGACTCGTAGCCAGTGACAGTAAACAAAGTGTGTGTGAAGCGCTGCGCTTGCTCGAAGGCAGCCTCGACGACTGCATCATCAGAGTGACCGATGGTGTTGACACCAATGCCGCCTCCCATATCAACGATGTGGTTGCCATCAACGTCGACGACGATCGCACCTTTCGCGCGCTCGATATAGACAGGGAACGTTGCACCAACACTCGCGCAGTTCGACCGTTTAGGGTCATCAGCGACTACACGCCGAGCGGCGACCAACCGAAAGCAATCGCAGAACTTGCTGCTCGAATCAACGCTGGCGAGACCG
>CAIRWJ010000156.1 GCA_903882245.1 uncultured Microbacteriaceae bacterium
ATGGAGAACTTCTATCGCGCGCAACGGATTCGGCTGGGGATCCTCGTTGACGGCAAGGAACCCGAGGGCGGGCGGTGGAACTTCGACGCTGATAATCGGCTACCGCCACCCAAGAATTACGATTGGCCACCGTACCTCGAACACGACCGAGACGATATTGACCGTGAGGTGGCCGCCGAACTGGAATGCGAACCGACAAGGACGTGGGCAACGACTCGTGCGGGTGCACTCCGGCAACTGGATTACTTCATCGAACACCACCTCGCCGGTTTCGGCCCCTACGAGGACGCGATGGCGGGGGACAACTGGGCGCTGCACCACTCGCTGCTCAGCCCCTATCTGAACAACGGGTTGCTCGATCCGCGCGAGGCCGTCGACGCCGTGGTCGCCGCCTATAGCCGCGGTAACGCTCCCATCGAATCGGTCGAAGCCTTCGTCCGGCAGGTCATCGGCTGGCGCGAATACATCAACGGGATGTACTGGTTCCTCGGCGAGGACTACCGCGACCTCAACGGGCTCGAAGCTTCCCGCCCGCTCCTGCCACTCTTCGGTGACTCGTCCCGCACCGACATGAACTGTGTTCGCACGGTCGTGTCCGACGTCGAGGCGCGATCGTGGGCTCATCACATCCCGCGGTTGATGGTGCTGTCGAACCTCGCCCTCGTGACGGGGGTGAACCCGCGAGAGTTCCTCGATTGGATGCGCGAGCAGTTCCTCGACGCCGCCGACTGGGTGATGGTTCCGAACATCATCGGGATGGGCGTGCACGCCGACGGCGGGCTGTTGATGACCAAGCCGTACGCGGCGGGCGGCGCGTACATCAGCCGGATGGGCCAGTACTGCAAGGGCTGTAAGTACGACCCGAAGAAGCGCGTCGGCGACGACGCCTGTCCGTTCACGACGCTGTACTGGGACTTCCTCGATCGCCACCGCGACACCTTCGCCCGCAACCACCGCATGGCGCAGCAGGTGAAGGGGCTCGACCGGCTAGTAGACCTGCCCGAGCTGCGGGTGCGTGCGCGCGAGGTGTTGGACGGTTTGTCCGTTGGTGAAATCTAAAGGTTCACGAGGCAGACTGTAATCGTGACCACAACGGCGAACCTCCTCATCTTTGACGGAGATTGCGGGTTCTGCTCGTCGACCGCTCGCTATATCGCCGCGCGTTCGACCACCCCGATCGAGATTCACGCGTGGCAACTCACGGATGTCACCGAGTTCGGTCTGACCGAGACCCAAACCGCCGCCCGCGTCTATTTCGTCACCGGGGGAGAGGCGTTCGGGGGTCACCTCGCCTTTGCGCAGATCCTGTGGGCTCAGCGGAACTGGTTGCTAAAAGCCGTGGGTTGGTTGTTGACTGTGCCACCATTTTGTTGGCTGGGGTCAGTAAGTTATGCGCTCGTCGCACGCTTCCGACACCGGTTGCCGGGTGGGACGCCGGCGTGTGCGTTGAACAACTCTTGACAATATTTGACCAATACTCGATTATCGTCAGGTGGGATGAATCCGCCAGC
>CAIRWJ010000157.1 GCA_903882245.1 uncultured Microbacteriaceae bacterium
AAAAGAAACTTCACCTCGGCAATCTTCTCGAGAAGGCCGCCGACGACATGGCGTTCACCGAACAGGTCCTCGTCGAGGAATACGGCCCCGACACCCTCGTTCCAGTGGTGGAAGGCGATCCGATCCCGTTTGTACGAATCGAACAAGAAGCGCGCTTGAAGACAGCCGAGAAGTCCATGGATCAACTCGGCCGAGTGAACCCGCTCGCACTCGAAGAATTCGCGGCACTCGAACAACGTCACCAATTCCTCACCGAACAGTTGTCTGATCTTGAGAAGACGCGCCTCGATCTAATGCAGATCATCGACGAAGTCGACGAGCGCATGCAGTCGATTTTCATCGATGCCTTCCGCGACACGAAGGCGGCGTTCGACGCGATTTTGCCCATCCTCTTCCCGGGTGGAACGGGTCACCTCACTCTCACTGACCCTGATTCGCCTCTGACCACCGGAATCGAGGTGAGCGTCAAGCCCGCCGGAAAGAAAATTGAGCGCCTATCGCTCTTGTCGGGTGGCGAACGCTCGCTTGCGGCAGTGGCCCTCCTCGTCGCCATCTTCAAAGCGCGCCCGTCGCCGTTCTACATCCTGGACGAGGTTGAGGCGGCTCTTGATGATGCAAACCTCGGCCGACTTCTCAGCATCTTCGAAGAACTGCGCACCTCGTCGCAGTTGATCATCATCACGCACCAAAAGCGCACGATGGAAATCGCCGACGCGCTTTACGGAGTGTCAATGCGGGACGACGGAGTCAGTGCCGTCGTGGGGCAACGCATCGCAGCGAAGGTCGAAGCGTAGGCTCGGCACATGGCGTGGTCGTTATCCAAAGCGTTCAAGAGCCTTTTTGCGGGGGCACGTCAGGTCGAGCCACAGGACTGGGAAAACCTCGAGGACACGCTGTTGCAGGCCGACTTCGGTCCGCGTGTGACCGACGAGGTTATCGAGGCGGTCCACGCGATTGCGGATGTGTCTGCGACCCTCGACACCGATGACCTTCGTCGCATCCTCGGCGAAGTCCTCGAAGAACGCCTCGACGCATTCGATCCGACGCTGTCCTTGGCATCCGAACCCGGCAAACCCGCCGTCGTCCTCGTTGTTGGCGTCAATGGTGTCGGCAAGACCACGACCATCGGCAAGTTCGCGAAGTTCATCGCCACGCGCGGTAAGCGCGTTCTCGTCGGTGCGGCGGACACATTCCGCGCCGCTGCCGTCGATCAACTAGCCACCTGGGCAGAGCGCGCTGGTGTCGACATCGTCAAGCCACAACAAGACGGACAAGACCCGGCCGCCGTCGCGTTTCAGACAGTTGAACGGGCTGTCACCGACGGTCACGAGATTGTGATTATTGATACTGCTGGACGACTTCACACCAAGTCTGGGCTGATGGACGAGCTTGCCAAAATCAAGCGCGTGGTCGAGAAGAGCGTTCCAATCGCCGAAGTCCTGCTCGTTCTTGATGCGACGACAGGTCAAAATGGGCTCAATCAAGCAGAGGCGTTTCTTGAACAGGCCGGAGTCACCGGCCTGGTTCTGACGAAACTTGACGGAAGCGCACGCGGTGGCTTTGTCTTCGCGGTTCAAGAATTAACCGGTATTCCCGTCAAATTGGTCGGGCAGGGAGAGGGCATCGATGACCTGACCGGGTTCACGCCACACGTGTTTGTTCGCCAGTTGCTTGACTGACCGCATACTCTTGAGGGCATGAAGCGCGCATTCGATGGGAACGAACCAGTTGTCGCGGACAGCGCCTGGATCGCTCCCAGTGCGATGCTCATCGGCCGTGTCACCATCGGCTCGAATGCCTCGGTGTATTTCGGAGCAGTTCTGCGGGGAGACGTCAATTCGATTTCGCTCGGTGACGGCTCGAACATCCAAGACAACGTCGCGGTGCACTGCGACCACGACAAACCGACCGTAATCGGCAGCGGAGTTTCGATCGGTCACGCGGCCGTCGTTCACGGCTGCACCATTGGCGACGACTGTCTTATCGGAATGAACGCGACGGTGTTATCCGGGGCGGTCATCGGAAACGAGTCACTCGTCGCTGCGGGCTCTGTCGTGCTCGAGGGAACAGTCATTCCACCTCGGTCACTCGTGGCGGGGGTGCCCGGCAAAGTGCGCCGCGAGCTGACCGATGCCGAGGTCGAGGATATTCGCCACAACGGTCTCAACTACCGCGAACTCAGTCTCCAACACTCGCTCGAAGACTAGTCTGGAGGGGTTATGGTCGTCTTTGGAACCCTCTCCGAGAAACTCACGTCTGCGCTCTCGAGTCTTCGGACAAAGGGAAAACTCAGTGCTGCTGACGTTGACGGAACCGTCCGCGAGATTCGCCGAGCGTTGCTTGATGCCGACGTTTCGCTCGACGTCGTCAAATCGTTTACGGGCAAGATTCGCGATCGTGCATTGTCGGACGATGTCAACAAAGCGCTCAATCCGGCACAACAGGTCGTTCAGATTGTCAATGAGGAACTGGTCGAGATCCTCGGTGGCGCACAGTCGCAATTGTCCTTTGCTAAGAAGCCGCCGACCGTCATCATGCTGGCCGGTCTTCAAGGTTCCGGTAAGACAACATTTGCGGGGAAACTCGCCAAGTATCTCAAGTCACAGGGACACACCCCGGTGCTTGTCGCGTGTGACCTCCAACGCCCCAACGCTGTCACGCAATTGACGGTAATCGCGGAGCAGGCCGGCGTTCAAATTTTTGCCCCAGAGCCAGGCAACGGTAAGGGAAACCCCGTCGCGGTTGCCAAGGACGGCGTGAAGTATGCCAAGCAAAAGCTGTACGACACCGTCATCATCGATACCGCGGGACGACTCGGCGTCGACGAGGACCTCATGCGCGAGGCCCGATCGGTCCGCGACGCAACGAGTCCAGACGAGGTCCTTTTCGTCCTCGACGCGATGATTGGCCAAGACGCGGTTGTCACCGCCAAGGCCTTCCAGGACGGCGTCGACTTCACGGGGGTCGTCTTGACCAAACTCGACGGTGACGCCCGTGGTGGTGCCGCCCTGTCGGTTCGCGGTCTGACGGATCGGCCCATCGTTTTCGCCTCGACCGGTGAAAGCCTCGACGCTCTCGAACCCTTCTACCCAGACCGAATGGCGAGTCGAATTCTCGACCTTGGTGACATTCTCACGCTCATCGAACAGGCCCAAAAGAACTTCGATGAAGACGACGCAAACAAAGTCGCCGAAAAGATTCAGTCGAACACCTTTACGCTTCAGGACTTTCTCGAACAGTTGCAGCAGGTTCGCAAGATGGGGTCGATGAAGGGGCTCCTTGGCATGATGCCCGGTGCCGGCAAGATGCGTGAGCAAATCGATAACTTTGACGAGAAGGATATCGACCGCACAGAGGCCATCATTCGCTCGATGACCCCCGCCGAGCGCGAGACTCCCAAATTGCTCAATGGTTCGCGACGACTTCGCATCGCGAAGGGTTCGGGAATGACGGTCACCGATGTCAACCAACTCGTCATCCGATTCGAATCCGCCGCCAAGATGATGAAGACGGTCGCCAAGGGGGTACCCCAAACATCCCGGGCATGGGACCGATTCCCGGGCCACGCCCCAAGGGCAAAGCGATCACCGCCAAAAAGACTTCGCGTTCGGGGAACCCCGCCAAACGCGCGGCAGAGAACGCGGCCATTCAATCGGCTCCTTCCGGGGATGGAAATAGTTTCGGACTCGGTGCCGAACCGACCCCCGAAGTAGACGACAAGGACATGGAGACCATGCGTCGCCTTCTTGAACGCGGCGGGCTGTGAGCACCGACAGAATCTCGCCGAAAGTTCTCGTTGCGATCATCGGTACCGTACTCGCCTGGTCGAGCGCTTTTGTCGTCATTCGAGCGGTGCTGCCGGTCTTTGCGCCTGGCGAACTCGCGTTCCTTCGGCAACTTGTCGCCGTTCCACTTCTGGCCTTGTGGATGATCGGCCAGAAGTGGGTGTGGCCCACTGTTCGCGAATGGGTTCTTATCGCGATTTTCGGACTCACGTGGTTTTCGACCTACATTGTCGCGCTCAATACTGCCGAACTGACAATCGATGCGGGGACAGCGTCGTTCATCGTCAACATCGGACCGTTGCTGATTGCGGTCGGGGCCTTCCTTTTTCTCGGTGAAAAACTGTCACGGAACCTCCTGGCCGGCGCACTCATTGCCCTCGCGGGTGTCGGTCTGATTGCGTGGGGGACATCGTCGAGCGACCGCGTGGACCTTGTCGGATTACTGTGGGCGCTCGTCGCGACAGTGACCTACGCCGTTGGAGTGCTCACTCAGAAGCCAGCTCTCGCCCGATTGTCGTCGAATCAGGTGACCCTTCTAGGTGCCGCCATCGCGCTGATTCCCTTGTTCTGGTGGGCGCCGGAGGCATTCGCACACGTGCAGACAGCACCTGTCGAGGCGATTGTGGGAGCCATCTGGCTCGGCGCCATTCCAACAGCTCTGGGCTTCGGGCTCTGGGGATATGCACTCAAGCGCATGCCCGCCGGACGTCTTGGAGTATCTACCTATGTTGTCCCGCCACTGGTTATCGTCGAGTCCGCAATCCTGCTCGGCGAATGGCCACACCCCATCGCTATCGTCGGTGGGTTGATCGCCCTGGCGGGCGTGTGGTGGTCCCGTCGATCGTGATTGGCTAACTCAGGGTTTTTCTGGCAGACTAAAGACTTGTGTCCATCTCGTAGGACCCTCTAACCCTGCGAAATGGCGTCCTGCTTCCGCATTCGAGCAACCCCACGCTTGAACCGCGGTGCGTCATCGCAAACAAATCTGGAGAATCGTGGCCGTCAAAATCCGCCTTAAGCGCATGGGTAAAATCCATTCGCCGCACTACCGCATCGTCGTCGCTGATTCGCGCACCAAGCGCGATGGGCGTTCGATTGAAGAAATCGGCAAGTACCACCCCACCGAGAACCCGTCGCTCATGGAAATCAATTCCGAGCGTGCGCAGTACTGGTTGTCGGTCGGCGCTCAGCCGAGTCCGCAGGTTCTTGTCATCCTCAAGCTCTCGGGTGACTGGGGCAAGTTCAAGGGTGACAAGTCCGCCAAGAACATGATCATCACGAAGGACGCCAAGACCGTCTTCGCCGAGGACACCTCAAAGAAGTCAGTTGTCCGTCCGCGCGTCGAAAAGAAGGTTGAAGAGGTCGCTCCGGCTGCTGCCGAGGTCGTCGCAGAGACCACTGACGCACCCGAAGCTGTAACCGAGGTCGTCGCAGAGACCACCGACGCACCCGAAGCTGTAACCGAGGTCGTCGAATCGGCACCAGAATCAGCGGCGGAAACGGTTGACGCTGTTGTCGAAACTACCGACGAGGCACCTGCTGAAGAGGCACCTGCTGAAGAGGCACCTGCTGAAGAGGCACCTGCTGAAGAGGCACCTGCCGACGAAAAGGCCGAATAAGTCTGATGCTGGCGGCCGCCCTTAAGCACCTTGTCTCGGGAATTGTCGATCACCC
>CAIRWJ010000158.1 GCA_903882245.1 uncultured Microbacteriaceae bacterium
CGCCGTAGTTTCCAGCACAAATTCTTCGAATTTCCGCAGTGAATTCGGCGTTTCGCGACGAAATCACTTGATTTTTGCCTCTTTTACCGTCAGAATCAGTTCATGCCCACTAACGCTCGCCCGTCGACACTCGACGATGTGTCGCGCGCAATCGTGGAACAACTCCAGATTGACGGGCGCAAATCGTATTCGGATATTGGCCGAGCGGTTGATCTGTCCGAAGCCGCTGTGCGTCAAAGAGTCCAAAAATTGATCGAATCCGGCGTCATGCAAATTGTTGCCATCACTGATCCCATCCAAATGGGATTCAATCGCCAAGCAATGATCGGTATTCGCACCACCGGTGACTCGAGAGTCGTCGCCGACGCGCTCTCGAAAATCGGGGCCGTCGAATACGTCGTCCTCACCGCCGGTTCGTTTGACATCATGGTGGAAGTTGTCTGCACGGACGACGGCGACCTGCTCGACCTTCTCAACGGGACGATTCGCAAAGTAACGGGAGTGGTCGAGACCGAAGTTTTCACCTATCTACAACTAAAGAAACAGCAGTACAACTGGGGAACGCTGTAGTCCCCACAACAAATAGGAGTTGAATGTAATGACGCTATTGTCGAGAAAGCCTAAGGTCGCAAAACCCGCGACAAAAAAGGTCGCGAAGGTTAACAAACCTGCCGAGGGGAAGATCCTTTCTCAGCGTGAGGTCATGAAAGATCCGTTGCAGAAGATGGCAAAAGACCACCTCTGGATGCATTTCGCGCGGCAGTCGGGCATGGAATCCGGCAAGGGAGTTCCGATCATCACCAAGGGTGACGGACACCACATCTGGGACTCGAGCGGCAAAAAGTACATCGATGGCCTCTCCGGGCTCTTCGTTGTCAACGCCGGTCACGGACGCAAGCGTTTGGCGCAGGCGGCCGCGAAGCAGGCAGAAGAACTCGCGTTCTTCCCGCTCTGGAGCTACGCGCACCCTTCGGCGATTGAATTGGCTGACCGCCTCGCGGACTACGCGCCCGGCGACCTCAACCGTGTCTTTTATTCGACCGGTGGTGGCGAAGCAGTCGAGACAGCGTGGAAGTTGGCCAAGCAGTACTGGAAGACGCAGGGCATGCCCATGAAGACCAAGGCCATCGCGCGTAACATCGCCTACCACGGCACCCCGCAGGGCGCCCTCGCGATTACGGGACTCCCCGGAATCAAGGCGGCGTTCGAGCCTCTCGTCCCGGGCGCATTCCACGTGCCGAACACGAACATTTATCGTGCCAAGGAACAGGGTTACCACGGCGTCGAGACCGAGGAAGCGTTCGGGCTCTGGGCCGCCGACGAGATTGAGCGCATGATTCAGATGGAAGGCCCCGAAACAGTTGCGGCCGTCTTCCTCGAGCCAGTCCAGAACGCGGGCGGATGTTTCCCACCCCAGGCCGGTTACTTCAAGCGCGTTCGCGAGATCTGCGACCAGTACGACGTATTGCTCGTTTCGGACGAGGTCATTTGTGCGTTCGGTCGTATCGGCGAGATGTTCGCCTGTAACGCTTACGATTACGTACCCGACATGATCACGTGTGCCAAGGCAATGACCTCTGGTTACTCGCCCATCGGTGCAACAATCATCTCGGACCGCATCTACGAGCCCTTCAAGCACGGAACAACGGCCTTCTATCACGGCTACACCTTCGGTGGACACCCTGGGCGACAAACCTTCGGCTCATGCGCCACGAAATCCTCGCAGAATTACTCGCACGATTCCCCAATTCGGGCATTGAGAAGATCTCCGTCATAGGGCC
>CAIRWJ010000159.1 GCA_903882245.1 uncultured Microbacteriaceae bacterium
CAACCGCGCGAGTGGTGAGAGCAAAATCTTCACTATCGACCGCCGGCGTGCCCGCCGGTCCGCCAGAACCGGGAGTGATGATTCTGGTTGCAAGCTGGCGAGCGAGATACCATTCTTCGCGCGCGCCAAGATCGATAGAAAAGTGACGTTTGGCCAACTCGCGGACTATTCCCGAAACGAACGTGGTGTCATCATCAAATTCGATCTCGATGTCGGGAAGTGTCAACCCGTGTCGGACTCGATCGACAGCAATGGCGAGATGTAAGAGAACCGAGTCGATTCCGTATTCATTGATGAAGTAACGGTGATAGTCGAGCCGCTCAATGAGATCTGTTTTGAAGTCGACGAGGGTCGGGATCTCGAATCGAAGAGCGATGGTGTCAAGGCTCAGCAAACCCGAATTCGTTGTGTCGTGAACCAGGGTTGACAGCAATCGGCGAAGTTGTGACTCATCACCTCGCAGCGTGAGAACATTGTCGACTCTGTCGATGGCAACTCCCGAGTCGACGGCGTTCTGTCTGATTCGCTTGATATCCGATTCAATCGTCGCCGCTGAGACATGCAGCGACGACGCGAAGTCGTCAATCGACAGACCCGTGCTGGTCGACGCGAGTCGGTGAACAATATGGTGTTCGCGCTCGCGGGGAGTGGAGGGAAAAGAGTCGGGCTTTGCATCGAGGTCAGAGCGGTAGGTGAAGTAGGCATCACGGTTGAGCCGGTAGCCGGTGCTCGTTGCGCTGATGATGTCGTACGGGTGAGCAGCGGATTTCGCCGCAGCGACGTAGGAGCGGACGCTTCGAGTAGACACCCCCATGTTCTCGGCGAGGAAAGAAGCGGTGAGTGAGTCATCAGTCGACCGCAATAATTCCAAGAGAGCGAGATATTTGTCAGACATGGTGACTCAACGATACCGAACACCGTGAAACTGCTTCCGCGAGGGCGGAAGCATTCCTACGACTGATTTGCCCCACCGGAAGGCAAATTACTGAAACAGTTAGAACATTCAATGAGGAGGTGGCGATGACGCAGGTCCTCGTCGTGTGCGCTGCAGGAGCGTCCAGCACCTTCCTTGTGCGCAGATTGACCGACCTCGCCTCAGCCGCAGGGCTCACGTGGAGTTTCGCGCCGTCGTCTGTTGATTCCATTCGTGACGATTCGACATCGATAGTTGCGGTATCGGCGCATGTCGCAACTCCCGAGGTGCTGGATTCATTGACAACGAGGGGAATAAGTCATGTCGTGCTCCCTGACACCGTTCGTGGGGGATTCGGCGCCGAGGACGCGTTGGCTGAAATCCTGAGTTTTGTGGACGACAATTATGGGCACGCGGGTTCGATTGTCGAGCCTCACCGTGTGGAGGGAACCAACTAATGGCTTCTCGTAGTGCAACTATCGCCTCTGGGCATGGGCTTCACGCTCGTCCGGCCGCCTTGTTCGTGCAAGCGGTCAACGATTCGGGGCTGTCGATCACGATTGAAAAGGAAGGCCGCGAGGCCCCAGCAGGCAGCATTCTTGGTGTTATCTCTCTCGCAATCAATCAGGGGGATGTTGTCACGCTCACCGCTGACGGCGACAATGTCGATTCGGTTTTGGATTCTCTGGTGTCTTTTCTCGAAACGGATCACGACGCCGAATGACGAACAAAGAAGTCATTGTCACGGGCATCGGCGTAGGTCGAGGACTCGTGGTCGGTGACGTTCGGAGAATGCCCGATCCTCTGCCCGAGCCAATGACAACGATGAGCACCAGGACGGCAGATCAAGAGTTTGTCCGTGCATCGAAAGCGCTGGGTGAGACCGCAGTGGACCTTCGTGCTCGAGGAGTTCAGGCCGGCGGACTCGCAAAGGAAGTTTTGGATGCGCTGGCACTGATGGCCGACGACACCATGTTGCTTGCTGATGAGAAGAATCGGATTGATGGCGGAGCCACCGCTGAGCGTGCGGTTTTCGATGCCTTTGCGGGTTTCGCTGCGACTTTGCACAAAGCGGGTGGTTACATGGCCGAGCGTGCAGGAGATCTCGCAGATGTCGCCAATCGCGTCATCGCGCGAATCATGGGAGTTTCTGCCCCGGGCGTTCCACAATCGAAGACGCCGTTCATTCTCGTCGCTCGAGA
>CAIRWJ010000160.1 GCA_903882245.1 uncultured Microbacteriaceae bacterium
ACGATGGGCCAATTGCTCGCCGCCGCAATCCCGGCAAAAACACCAACGACCAGGGGCCCGAGGTGCATGATGAGTTTGCGAATCGGTTCAACGGCGAGACGGTAACGCTCCGCGCCTTCCGACAACCGAACCGTCAGCGGTCGGGTGCGGTACGCGATGTTCAAGCTCAGCCACAGTGGAACGGCCATGAGGAAAAAGGCGGAAACACCGATAATTCCCAGTGCGATCCACTGGGTAAACAAAACAGAAGTGAACCCTGCCTGGTCGTACCAGAGCACATCGACCCACACGGTGGCGAAGGACACAAAAGCCGCAACGAGCGCGAAAACAATGCCAATCGTAACGATGAGAGGGGAACGCTGACGAGGCGAAGAGGGAACTGTCACGAGATGAACTCCTTTGTCATTAAAAGTCTACCCGCGAGACAGACCCCATTATCCAGCGGAGCAATGCGGTAGCGCTTTCGCTCCCAATTGGGTCGAGATTGCATGAAGCGCTGCCATCGCATCATCAAGTGTCGACACCGAAACGTCGCGAAGTCCGGCAGGGATATGGCCAACCAAATCCGCGCAGTTTTCGGCCGGAACCAGCATCCACGTCGCTCCGGAACTGCGAGCGCCGAAAGCCTTTTGGACGATGCCTCCGATCGGTCCGACCAAACCGTCCGCCGATATTTCACCGGTCCCTGCAACATTCTCTCCGCCGTTCAGCGACCCTGGAGTGATCGTATCGATGATGCCGAGCGCGAACATCATGCCCGCGCTCGAGCCGCCGACATCGGCGAGCGAGATGTCGACCTCGAATGGGAACTGGTATTTACCGCCACAAAGGATGCCAATCACCGGGGTTGTGCCGTCTTGTTCCGATGCGACGACGCCGACAGTCAAGTTCACCGTCGCACCATTGCGCTCGACGACCAGGTCGATCGAATTTCCGATTCCCGCTGACTTGATGACGGCTCGAAGGTCGGACACGTTGTGAATGGGGATACCGTCTGCCGTTTTGACGATGTCATCGGGCTTGACAAGTTTTTCGGCCGGATAGCCCGGAGTCGCTTCGGCCACAATGATTTCGGATTCAAACGGAATTCCCTGATTGGTGAGCGCGGCCGCAATCGCTTCCTGTTGCGAGTTGTCCATCTGAATCTTGGCGGCGTTCACCGAATCTGTTCGCGTCGTTCCCGCGGGGTACAAAAGTTCCATGGGAAGCACCGCGTAATCGGGGCGCATCCACGCGGCGGCAACGTCAAACCAGGTCGGATGAGAATCGGGGGAACCCGTGACATACACGGTCAACATCGAGAGCTCGCCCTCGGTCGGATATGTCGCAGTTCCCGACACCGAGATGAGGGGGGTTTCTTTGCCGTCGGCATCCTTTATGGTCCCCAACGTGTTGTAGACCGGACCGGGCATCTCAATCACATAAGGAGCAGGAACCGCAGCGAGGCCCAGTGTGCCGACAACGCTCAGCGTGAGCAAGGCCACACCCCAGCCCCTGCGACTCATGCGTGGTCGACGCGGGACAGTTTCGGTCGAGGAATCAGTCACGTATTCCACACTAGGTCACCGACCGAGCAGGTACGGTTGTTGACATGGCTGATGACGGCTCTGACGAGTTCCAGGACATGTTGCGCAAGTTCCTCGAGAGCGGCGAGCACTTCGATATCGCGGAACTCGCCAAAGCGGCCGGGCTTCCGGGCGACGCTGCTGCGATCGAAAAAATGTTGATGCAACTGCAAGAAGCGCTGTCCCATGGCAATGAAGGCATCACGGAACAGATGGTTCGTGACACCGCAACGAAGGTGGCGAACCTACAGTCAGAGACAGTCAGCGCAGCGACTGTGGCTGCAGCCGAGAACGCACTCCACCTCGCCTCACTGTGGTTGGACGAAGCGACCGCAATTTCTCCGCTTACCGTAAGTCCGTCGACCATGACGCGCGGCGAGTGGGCGCGAGCCACTATCCCGGTGTGGATCCAAATTTCTGAGCCCGTCGCCCGATCGATTTCGACCGCTGGTGAGCGCGCGCTGGGCGACACTATTCCCGAGGATGAATCGGCGACCGCCGCTGGAGCTTTTGCCGCGCTAAGAAGACTCGGCGGCACACTGTTCTCGTTGCAGCTAGGCCAAATCATCGGGCAACTTTCCGGCGAGGTTCTCTCGGGTGGGGACATCGGAATTCCGCTCCTCGACGGCATCCTCGAACACGAGTTGCGCGCGGTCCTGATTCCGCAAAACATCAGTGCTTTCGCTGAGGGTCTCGACATTCCACTGGACGACGTCATGCTCTATCTGGCCATCCGCGAGATTGCCCACGCCCGACTGTTCAAGCACTCAAAGTGGCTCAAGTTAGGACTCGTCGCCAGCATCACCGATTACGCGAATGGAATTTCGATCAACGCCGAGAGCATGCGCGCTGCGATGAGCGACATTGATTTGTCAGACGCCGAAGCACTCCGACGCCTCGTCAGCGACGGATCGTTGATTCCGCCCAAAACGGATGACCAGGTCATCGCGCTCACCCGAATCGAAACTCTGCTTGCGCTGATCGAAGGGTGGGTCGACGTTGTCGCCGACAACGCAGCCCACCGTCTACCGAGTCGACATGCAATCGCCGAAATGGTTATCCGGAATCGTGCCGTCGGACGACCGGGCGAAAAAGCTCTCGCTGGTCTCATCGGAATCGATGCCCGCCCTCGACGGTTGCGGGAAGCGGCGGCGATGTGGCGCGCACTGGATGTGGCCGTTTCCGCGGAAGAACGGGACAGCGTTTGGGCTCACCCGGATGTCATGCCAACGAGCGATGACATTGACGACCCCGCTGCTCTGATTTCGCGACTATCGGGCCATGTTGCCCCACCAGACGCCATAGACGACGCAATACGTCGACTGATTGATGAGGACGGAACTGTGGACGGCAACTGACGCCGTGAGGTGTCGTGTGGGAGCATGCCACCGTGTTCATTCGCATCGATCCTTCGATTCCGGTCGTCTGGCGCGACTCGGAAACAGTGCAGGTGGGCCTCGACCCGGAATACGCGCGACTCGGTCCACTTAGCCTTTCCGACGCTCGAGGGGTCGCCGAACTGGTGCGGGGAACGAGTTTGGCGCGCCTTTCATCGATTGTCGGAGGTGAACACACAGCCCGATCCCTCATTGATTCGTGCGGCGATGTATTTCATCGAACACCCCGGGCCACTTTGCCCCGGCTCGCCGTGGTGGGAGTTGCGCCCGCAACCGACACCATCGCGCGAACCTGGGTCGGGTCGACTCGATCAACGGTTGTTGCCGCGTCCAGTGCGGACATCACGGCAGTGGACGTCGACTTTGTTCTGCTCATCAGTCATTTCGTCGTTTCCCCCATCGACGTCCAGCCGTGGCTCGGCCGGGACATTGCTCACTGCGCGATTGTGTTCGGCGAATCGAGCGTCCGGGTCGGACCCGTGGTGATTCCCGGAGAGACCGCATGCATTCGGTGCGTTGAATTGGCTCACATCGACGGGGATCCGTCGTGGTCTGCGGTCGCTCCGCAAATGTGGCGGCGGACAGCCGCCGCCGATTCCATCGATCTTGCAATCCACGCAGCCGCCGAATCGTTGAGTATGTATCCAATGGGCGGCGGATATTCGGTTCGTGTCGACGGTGTGACGTTAAGTCGCGAGGTGTCACCGCATGATCTGCACCCGAGTTGCGGTTGTCGCGCTATCCCAGATGTTCCGGAATGAACCGACTGCGCGTTCGCAGCGGACCAGACGTCTTCTGCCGTTCAGCCCAACTCAGCGTGAGCGATCGTCCCGCCCGCGTGAACGCAACGTACGCAAGGCGACGTTCCTCCTGCATCGGCCCATCACCCATTGAGTAGGACAACGGAAACAGTCCTTCGCTCATGCCAATGACAAAGACGGTGTCCCATTCAAGTCCCTTTGCATTGTGAGTCGTCGACAGGGTGACCGCGGATACCGCAGGTTCCATCTCGTTATCGGTCCGATGTTTCAGATCTGCCGCCAGATCAATCACGGTCGCCGTCTCGGGAAGATTTTCGGCAATCTGGGCGAGCGCCGACATGATGTTCCACGCGTGCCGGTCAACAGGATTCGCTGGCGGTTTAGACAACCATCCCAAGTTTTCGCGCAAAATGAGGGCCATTGTGTCTCGCGCGCTCGCAGCGGGATCGGTTTGAAGGC
>CAIRWJ010000161.1 GCA_903882245.1 uncultured Microbacteriaceae bacterium
CGGACAGCGTAACCGTCATGACGTTAGCGATCACAATTTCGCCATCCTCAACAATCACACGCGGTGACGCTGCCCCCACGGCCAAGATTCCCGACTGAGGTGGATTCAAAATTGCGCTGAATTCCTTGGTCCCAAACATTCCCAGATTGCTCACGGCAAAGCTGCCGCCTTCAAGCTCTTCTTGGCGTAACTTGCCTGCGCGTGCGCGAGCAGCCATTTCCGTGATTGCCATGCTCAGGTTACTGAGAGAGCGCTTTTCAACACCACGAATGACGGGTGTGAACAAGCCGCCCTCGGTAGTTACGGCAACAGCGATGTCTGCCGAATCGTACTTGTGCATGGCCTCGGCGTTCCACACGACGTTCGAGTCTGGAACATCCATAAGCGCGCTTGCAACTGCCTTCACAACTATGTCGTTCACCGAGATCTTGACCGATGAGGATTGATTGATGCTCGCGCGAAGTTCGAGCAACGCGTCAACTTTGCAATCCGCGGTGACATAAAAGTGGGGAACGGTTGACTTGCTCTCGGTGAGGCGACGTGCGATTGCGCGACGCATTCCGGTGTGCGGCACAGTTGAGTAGCTGCTCGAATGCTCTTGAGTCGCAAGTTCTGAACTCGACGATAAGGGCGAGGTTCCCGGGGACGCCACGCTTGCGCTGCCCGGTGCGAAACTCTCAAGGTCTCGGCGAACCACACGGCCCAAGGGTCCGGTGCCCGTAATCTGTGACAATTCGATGCCTCGTTCACGAGCTAACTTGCGAACAATTGGGCTCACGAACTGCCGTGACTCGTCCGTCGTTTCGATTGGTGCAGATGTGGATCTAACGGGCGCCGCAACGGGCGACACAGCGGGTTCCTCTACGTTGTCCGCAACCTGAACTGTAGGTGCTGCAGCACCAAGTAGTGCGTCACCTGCCGAGCCGTCTTCGCCCGAACCAAGCACGATCATGATGGGAGCACCAACGTCAACCGAATCTCCGTCGGCAACGAGAATCTTATAAACCGTCCCTTGGGCATCACACGCGAAATCCACAACGGCCTTCTCGGTTTCGATATCGGCAATGATGTCACCGATGTTGACGGATGCCCCAACAGCGACATGCCACTTCGACAGAACAATTTCCGTTGCGCCAGCGGCAACCTCTGGCATCGTGATGAGAGTAGCCATCAGTTTTTTCCAAATCCCATTGCGACGTTTTTCAATCCAGCGACAACTTCTTCGGTCCGTGCGATTGCGGCACGTTCAAGGACCTTGGAAATGCTCGGTGACGCTTCCCCGCCGTGGACACGCTGCACCGGCTGATCGAGATAATCAAAGAATTGGCGTTGAATTTCATCGGCCAACCAGCTGCCGTAACTCGTTCCCTGTGCGCCCTGCTCGACAATCATCACCGCATTTGTCTTTGTGATGCTTGCTTCAATCGTTGTCCAATCAATGCTCGCGCGGTCAAGCCAGCGAAGGTCGATAACCTCGGCATCAATTCCGGTTTGCTCGACAGCCTCTAGCGAGTGGCTGACCATTGAAAGATACGTAAGAACCGTGACGTCATTACCGGCACGCTTGATTGCTGCCTTTCCAAACGGGATTTGGTAGTCGTAATCACCAACGGCAATGTCACCCGTTGAGGCGTAAAGGTCAACGTGCTCGATGACAAGTACCGGATCGTTGAGTGCCAGTGCGGCATTCATTAAACCGATGTAGTCAAACGGGTTTGATGGAGCAACAATGCGCCATCCTGGTGCCGTGGCAAAGATACCCGCGGGGTCCATAAGGTGTTGGGACCCATAGCCAGAGCCCATTGCAACCTTGGTGCGAATCACCACGGGAACCGACGCATCGCCACCGAACATGTGGCGCGCCTTCCCGATTTGGTTGAACACCTGGTCTGCGGCAACCCACATGAAGTCGGGGTACATGAATTCGATGACGGGGCGGAACCGACCATCGAGTGCCATTCCCCCGCCGAGCCCCGCGAATGCGTTCTCGCTGATTGGTGTTCCCAAAATTCGATCTGGATACTTTTCGACGAGCCCTTTCGTCGCCCCGTTTGTTCCACCCTTGAGGCGGTGGACGTCTTCACCAAGTACCACGATTCGAGCATCCGTTTCCATACGTCGATCCATGACAGCCGCAACCGCATCAACGAAACGTACTTCTTCCTTTTCTCCCGTGTGCGAGGTGAGTTCTTCCGTTCGAACACCATTCAATTCCGATGCGTCTCCGCGAACACCCACGTTGACGAAGTCGGCACTCGGCCACAAATCGACCCGAATTCTCCGAGAGCCGGGCTTGCCCGCAGGGTCGGCCTCGAGTAACTCGTTCACCGCCAGTTCCATTGCGGCCTGTGCCTGTGCTCGAACGCTATCGACCTCATCTTGATCAATCAACCCGAGTGACATCATCTCGTTGGCGACTCGGGTGAGCGGGTCGCGTCCGCGCCACTCTTCTTCCTCGTCCTTTGGCCGGTATCCGAATGCACTACCGGGGAACGGTCCATTCTGGTGGAAGAACCGATAAACCTCTGCCTCGATCACGGCCGGGCCGTTACCCGCGCGAGTGTGTTCCTCGATTTCTTTCATCGCAAGGTAAACCGCGAGCGGGTCCATGCCGTCCACCCGCCAGCTGGGAATTCCAAATCCCGTGCCGCGACCAGAAAGACGTTCCTCTGCGGTGACTTCCGAAACGTGCGTGGACACCGCGTAAAGGTTGTTCTCGATAAAGAAGACGAGTGGGATATCCCACGCGGCAGTGAGGTTCATGGTTTCGAGAACGGAACCAATGTTGACAGCACCATCACCAAAGTAACTCACCGTTAGATCACTGGTGCCGGAGTGTTGCTGTGCCCAGGCATTACCGGCGCCGAGCGGAACACCGCCGCCAACGATTGCGTTGGTTCCCAGAGCGCCCGCTTCTTTCCACTGCAAGTGCATGGAGCCACCGCGTCCGCGGCAATAACCTTGCGCCAGACCCAGGATCTCGGCGAGTGTGCGCTGCAGCACCTCTTGAATCGGTTCGTTCACCAGGTTGGTGACGTCGAGGCCGTCCGGAGTCACGTATCCAATCGCCTTCGCCAAGAATTGGTGGTGACCACGATGAGAGCCGTTGACGGCATCCGTGCTGCGAAGCCCAACGATCGAACCAACAGCGCCGCCCTCTTGGCCGATACTCGAGTGGGCCGGACCGTGCACTAATCCCTCGGCAGCAAGTTGTAAAACTGTTTCTTCGAAAGCGCGAATGAGGTGCAGTTGACCCAACATGGTTTCCAGGAGGTGCGGATCGGCATCCCGCCAGTCTTCGGGTGTGGTGCGGAGTTCTACCCAGGGCTCTTTCGGGGAAAGCTGGATTCTTTCGGTCATCGTTGACTCCAATGTGGGGACGGACTGCTACGAGTTGTTTGCTTACCCATAGAATAGCAAAATGTATCCAATTGGCAAATAAAATCCTGCGGATACGGATAAAATCGCGATTTATAAGCCAGACTGTATCCATTCAGAAGATTGAGGAGTCGTCATGAGCTCAGGAATCCCTGGTTTGCGGGGTACGGACCACATTGGTTTCACAGTGCCCGACATAGAGGAAGCGACGATCTTCTTCAGGGACATCATCGGCTGCGAACTTGTCTACGACCTTGGCCCGTTCCAGAGTGATGATGACTGGATGGCGGAGCATCTCAACGTGCACCCGCGCACCATCATGAAGCAAATACGTTTCTTCCGATGCAAACACGGGTCTAACTTCGAGATTTTCGAATACATCTCAGCCGACCCCGATGGCCCACGCCCGCAGCCTCGCAATAGCGACATTGGCGGACACCACCTTTGTTTTTACGTGGACGACATCGATTCAGCCATCGAGTACCTCAAAGAAAACGGAATTCGCGTTTTGGGGGAAAAGACCAACAGTTCCAATGCGAGCCTCGGGCAGCAATGGATCTATTTCTTGAGCCCGTGGGGGATGCAATTTGAATTGTGCAGCTACCCAAACGGCAAGGCATACGAGAAAGAAGCAAAGGTGACGTTGTGGCATCCAGTCCACCCTTCACAGTAGCCGCAGCCCTGCGTGAAGAAATTCTCAACGGAACGCTCGCTCCGGGTGAACGAATTGTCCAAGAAGATATTGCTGAACGGTTTGGAGCGAGCCGTCAGCCGGTTCGCGATGCTCTTCGCTTGCTTGAGGGTGACGGACTCGTCACGCTGAAAGCAAATGCGGGGGCATGGGTTTCTCAGTTGTCCGAAAGCGAATGCGACGAAGCGTATCTCGTCCGCGAGAGGCTCGAGCCGCTTCTGATTTCTCACAGCATCCCGAACCTCACGAGCGTGCAGATTGAACGGCTCACCCAGTTGGCGGACGAGATTGAAAAAACGACCGATATCGAGAGCTTCTTGCGCCTTGACCGTGAATTTCACCTGTTGTCCTACGCGGGAGCTAACGACGGAATGCTCAAAGAATTC
>CAIRWJ010000162.1 GCA_903882245.1 uncultured Microbacteriaceae bacterium
ACGAGGTCATTGCCGTCGAACCCGTAGATTCCAACCGCAAGGCGATGGGGGCGAATCGTGGGGTAGTCGGCGATCGCGGTTTGGACGATGTCGAACGAGGTGATGATCCCATTGTCGTCCGTGACAATCTCGGGCGTTAAGGTGTTGACACCGGCGGTTTCAAGCCACTTCGCTGACCACGTCGTGAGATCGCGTTTGCTGGTCTTCTCCAGTTCGCGCAACAGGTCGCCCAGTTCCGCGTTCTTCCACGCGTTGGCGCGGAAATAATTCGCTACGCCACTAAAGAACGCTTCACGACCGACATACGCGACGAGTTGCTTGAGCACCGATCCGCCCTTGGCGTAGGTGATGCCGTCGAAGTTGATTTGGACGTCTTCGAGGTCGTTGATATTCGCCACGATGGGGTGAGTGGACGGCAATTGGTCCTGTCGATACGCCCATGATTTTTCTGACACTTGGAAAGTCGCCCACGCGTGCGTCCATTCGGTGGCTTCTGCAGTCGCAATCGTCGAAGCCCATTCGGCGAACGATTCGTTGAGCCAAAGGTCGTTCCACCACTTCATCGTGACCAGATCCCCGAACCACATGTGCGCGAGTTCGTGCAGAATCGTGACAACTCGACGTTCGCGAACTGCATCGGTCACCTTGGAACGGAACACGTAGACCTCGGTGAAGGTCACGCATCCTGCGTTCTCCATCGCGCCGGCGTTGAATTCGGGGACAAAGAGTTGGTCGTATTTCGCAAACGGGTAAGCGACGGCGAACTCGCGTTCGAAATATTCGAAACCCTTCTTGGTGATGTCGAAGATGTAGTCGACATCGAGGAACTCAGCAAGTGACTGCCGAACGTAGATTCCGAGGGGAATCGTGCGACCGTCGGACGACGTGAGTTGATCGTGATGCGCAACATACGGCCCGGCGACAATCGCGGTGATGTACGAGGAAATGCGCGGTGTCTGCGGGAAAGTCCATGTCGCCGACGCTCCGTCCACAACGGGAGAGGGCGTTGGAGAATTCGACACGACAACCCACTCAGTGGGCGCGACAACCTCGAAGTCGAATGTCGCTTTGAGGTCGGGTTGCTCGAACGCAGCAAAGACTCGTCGAGAGTCGGGTACCTCGAATTGAGAATACAGATACACCTTGTTGTCGACGGGATCAACGAACCGGTGCAGCCCCTCGCCGGTATTGACATAGAACATATCGGCGTCGACGACGAGAGTGTTTTCGGCAGCAAGATTGTCGAGTTGAATTCGTACGCCGTCCGACACAGCGGCAGGGTCGAGGGCGACTCCGTTGAGTGTCACGGCGTGAACCGTGGCGGTGAGTGCATCGATAAAGCTTGACGCACCGGGTTCTGCCCCAAACGTCACTGTTGTGTGCGACCGGAACGTCGTATCCGAACTAGTCAGATCGAGTCGAACCGCGTAGGACTCTGTTCGAATGACGTTCGCTCGTTCAATCGCTTCGACACGGGTCAGGTTTTCTCCGGGCACGGTAACTCCTTCTTTGCATACTGCACAACAAATCTAACGCTCCAACAGAACGTCAACGCCGAGAAGGAAATGCTAGCCTTCGAGCAATTCTGCAACTGCGACCGGGTTGTTTGCCCGGTCGGACGAAACGCGGCTTCGCGCAACGCTCAGCTCGCCCAAGTCGAACCCGTTGGTCAACGAGCGAATCGTGTAAAGGAAGCCGCTGATGTCTTCGAGGTTGCGACGGGCCTTATCGAGTCGGTCTTCGAGGTCGCGCGTCATGTTCTCGACGAATACCTGGGACGACGCCGTAATCTCGCCAGTGATCTTTTCGGCGTTGCCAAGTGCCTTGTCAGAACGCGAACGAGCCTCTTCTAGAGTCTTAGCTGCTCGAGTCTGCAACGCAGAAACGTATTTCTCGGTCTCGGTGGCGACGGCGTCAGCACGCTTGTTTGAGGATTCGGTGTGCTCGTCCGCTTCGCTTGCCGTTTGAGCTGCGTACTTTTCCGCGTCACCGAGAATCGTCGCGATTTCTTTTGCGGCTTTTTCGTTGAGAACTCGCGTTTCGTTATCGATGCGACTTGCAAGTTGCTCTGCACGTCGAAGTTCTTCCAGGGCAGCGCTCATCGCGCTGTCTATTTCTGAATTGGCTTTCTCGCGAAGGGCCGCAATCTGCGATTCTGCATCAGCGAGTACCGCCGCCGACAATTTGTCAACCTGCGCACTCTCCTGAGCCACCTTCTGGTGATCGTTTGCGATTTGTTTGCGCGCTTTCTCAGCCGCGTCTTTTGCCGTACGGCGGATTTTTTCGGCGCTCTCTTTCGCAGCGGCTACTGCAGAGCGAGCTTTAAGCGTCGACGCTTTGGTAAGGCTCGATGCATCTGCCGTTGCCTTTTCGACCTGGGCGCGCGTCTCTTTTTGAGCGTCTGCGATAAGTTTTGCTGCTTGTTCCTCGGCTAAAGAAATGGCCGATTCAAAAGCGACACCAAGCTCAGCAAATCGGGGCTTGGTCGTCTGTCGTTCGTGGATTTTGCGTTCGAGGCGACGGATCTCGGCCTCTGCTTTGGCGAGTACATTTTCTTGGGTGGCCGCCGCTGCACGAAGGTCTGTAATGATTCGGGCAACTTCGGCTGCGTCGTAGCCGCCGAGAGTGCGCGAGAAAGGTACGCCGGATTCGTTGGTAGTCATTAGTTGTCACCCTCCACGATTTCCGCCTGTCGGATACTACGCATCCCTGTCGTTGAGCCAGCTTCAATTGCGTCAACGTTCACTTCTTGTGAAACGTCTCGCATGTGGACCGCATAGTCGCTGAGCGCCACGCTGTTTCGACGGATTTCATTGATGCTGAGTTCCGCGTCGTACGTGAAGTCAGCGAAGAATTCCTCGGATGATCGGGCGATTTCTTCGGATCGCAACATGGCCTCTGAGATTGACTTCTCGACGAGGCTTCGCGAATCCTGGAGAATTTCGTCCGCGCGAATCTGCGCGGAGGCAAGGTATTCATCGGCGCTCTGTTTGGTTGACGACGCTTCCGCAATCGCAAACTCAAGGTGGGCGTCCGCCGATTCATAGGCGAGCCGCGCGTAAGTATCAGCCTCGTCGTGGATTGCCGTGCTTGAGGCCTGTGCGGCAGCGACGTCGATGCCAATGCGCTTCTCGGTCTCGACTTTGGTGTCGGTCGCGGTACGGACCAATTCGGTCGCTCGACGCTTGATTTCCGTAATTTCGATATAGGACTTTGCGCGCGCATCGCTAATTTGCTGCTCTGTTTGGCTAATCATGCTCGCTGCGGAACGCTCGGCGCGCGACGCCACGGTTTCCATACGTGCACGTTCGTCGTCAATCAATTGATTTGCGGTTGTTCTTTCACGATCGACCTGAAGTCGAATCTCGTTGGCGTCAGCCTGCGCTGCAACCACCATGTCACGGGTCTCGCGCTCTGTCTTGTCAGCAAGGTTCCGAACCTCAATGTCGGTCTTGTTCGCAATCGCTGCGGTCTCAGCCGCGGCGTCGGCACGCAACCGTCGAGCGTGTTGTTCCGCGACACGGAGCGTTTCTTCGAACGTCGAACCCAACTTCGAGAATGATGGGGTGGCTGAAGTCGGGTCGGCAATTTCGCGCTTGAGGCGGGTAATCGTGCGGGCACGCTCGGCAAGAGCGAGCTCTGCAGAAGACAGCGAGTGGTTAATCGAACGAATAACCTCGTCCACCTGACCCGTGTCAACACCGCGGAATGCCCGCTTGATGTCTGGTGTAGCCATTGAAACCTCCAGATTGTCCGGTTTGTGCGCCAAACCTTCCGTGTCCAATAGTAGTGCATTCTGGAGCGGAAAATAGGTCCGATGATAATGACGTGACTTAGTTATTCTGAGTTGTGAGCCCGAGAGTTACGAATTGGTCATACAGAAATGGTCCGAGCGTTTTTCCGAAAACTGCCGTGATGTGGCGATAGTCCCGGTAAACGCTCACCCCACCAATGACGAGAGGGCACGTTGAGCGGTCGCAATAGATTTCGCTGAAATCGATTGTGTCAAGATCGAGTTCTCGTGCAACGTCAAAAGCGTAATCGTCGAAGGCGAACCCTTTCGCGCGCGGCATCGTGCAACTGCTCGCGTCGAGGCGGTTATAAATCACGCAATTCCTTTCATCCTCCCCGACTCCTGGATTGTCTTTGACGACGACGAATCGGACACCGTGTGACGCAAGATCTCGGTAAGTAGCCTGGAAATCCCATCGCTCTTTGGGGTCGGGAATGCGGCGCATGTGGTCCACCGCCTGAACCATAATTGCGAAGTCAAACTCGCCGGCAAGGATGCGATTTCGCACGTCGTCGTTACGTGTGTCGCAGCGTACTCCTCGCCCAATGACGAACGGGCAGGCGTTGAGAAAGAAGCCATGAACGGCAACGCCGAGGCGCTTGCCCACGTCATCCCACGCCACCCAGAGAGATTTCGCATGTGAATCTCCAACGACAACAATCGAGTTTCGAGCATTCAGGTCACCAAGGACGCAGTCAAAATAGTTTGCACTTTCGAGAGGAACGCAGGTCGGTGTCGCTGGAGGATACGAGGGGAGGGATTGTGTGCCGAAGAGCACCTCTGTCGATGGCGGGCATTCAAACACCGCGGCTCCTGCGCCTTTACAGAACGGCTGCACCAGCGGGTAGGTGGGCTTGGCGACATTGGGGGATGGAGCAGAGGTCGGCGGAAGTAGATTCGCTGCACTGACCGGATCCAGGCTTTTGGTGGCGATGCCCGTTGCAGTCACCGTTCCGACGATGAGAACTGCGGTCAGCGAGGCGGAAATGGTAGCCAAAAAGATAGGTCGGCGAACGAGGGTCGAGGTCGTCGAACGGATTGGCTGCTCGATGAAACGAAAACTCAACGCCGATAAGACAAAAACGATTATCAGTGCAATGATTTTGGGGAAAAAAGTCATTTCTATGCCGATGACGACCGGCGCTAAAATGAGGACCGGCCAGTGCCAGAGATAGGCAGAGTATGACCGGTCGCCCACCCATACGAGGCCAGAAATTGCTTTCGTGACAGCGCCAAAGCGGAAACTCGTCATTGGTGCCGCACACATGATGATTAGTCCGGTAGCCACGACAGACGGGACAACCCCTAACCCGGGCACAAATTCTGCCAGCCCCGGCCAAAAAGACACACCGACGACAACCGTCCAGGCTGCGATGCTGATGACGTGCCTAGCCCGTGTCGAGATTCGACTCGCAGTAACTGGCCCCATGACGGCGATAGCCGCGCCGACTCCCAATTCCCAGGCCCGGGCGAAAGGGTCATAGTAGGTTGCCGGGTTCGCGAGGTCGAGACTAGTCGCATAAATGAAAGACGCGATCGTGATTGCACAGACGGCGAGCAAAACGATTCGGAGAAAAAGCTTGGTTGGTAGCTGCGATACCCGGGACAGCAACAATGTGGCGGCGATGACGACTGGCCAGACCAGATAAAACTGTTCTTCGACCGCGAGAGACCAAAAGTGCTGAAGGGGTGACGTGATGTCGTCTCGGTGGTTGTAATCGACCGCGTCCCACGACAGCAACAGATTCTCGGCGCTCAGTGACGATGCGGTGACGTGTCTCGTCAGAAGGTCGATTTGGTCGGGAACCCCTATCCACAGAACGGTAACGACCACAACGGTAATCACTGAAATCGCTGCAGGCAAGATGCGTCGGATTCGTCGCATCCAAAACGCGACGAGGTTTAAGCGCGATGAGCGGTTAATTTCAGAGATGATCTGCGACGTGATGAGAAATCCCGAAATAACGAAAAACACGTCGACGCCGGTGAAACCGCCCGGGAAGCGTTGGGGCGAAAAATGACCGAGAATGACCGCCAGGACCGCTGCCGACCTTAGTACTTGAATGTCGATTCGGACACGCGATGACGACGGTGTGATCATGTCGACTGCTCGATTTTCATAACAATTTCTAAGTCTAAGACACGTGCCCAAGCTCGCGGTCGATGAAATCTCGAGCCTATACTTTTGAGCATGCGCATCCATCTCGCGACCGACCACGCCGGGTTGGAATTGAGTGCGGAAATTGCGGCGCACTGCCGAAACCTCGGGCACGACGTTGTCGATCACGGACCGGTCGCATTCGACCCGTTGGACGATTACCCCAGCTTCTGTATCAACGCGGCTCTTGCGGTTCGTCGCGACGAACTGGCGCGCATCCACACGCTCGGAATCGTTTTCGGTGGAAGCGGGAACGGCGAACAGATGGCCGCGAACAAAGTCGAAGGCATTCGCGCGGCACTCGTCTGGAGCAAATCGACCGCAGCGCTCGCCCGCGAGCACAACAACGCGAACGTCTGTGCCATCGGTGCTCGCCAGCACACCGCATCCGAGGTCATGGCACTTATTGACGTTTTTCTCACGACCCCGTTTCCGGGCGAGGAGCGCCACTCTCGGCGGGTCGCGCAGTTGTTGGAATTCGAGACGACGGGCGATATCGCCGGCTTCGTCATCGAGTAGCCATGCCCGAGGGACATTCCGTACATCGCATCGCAGGCCAATTCGCTCGTCATTTCGTCGGCTCGAAGTGCCGAATTTCGAGTCCACAGGGACGATTCGGCGACGCGACGCAGATTGATGGTCGCACCATCGTTCGCTCGTACGCCGTCGGTAAGCACTTGTTTCTCGAGTTTGACACGGGCGATTCGCTGCACGTTCACCTCGGCATCTTCGGCGCGTGGGATTTCGCGGGTGCGATGCAGTTGGATGACACGGTGTCGGCTGCGGTTGGGCGAATGGGTCAAACATCGGGACGAGGCACTGTGGTGGGCGCCCACGAGGATTCACTCGCGTCGATCGGGGCACCGAGACGCACGAGACTTCGCATGGGCGAGCACGACATGGTCGGCGTCGAGACGGGCACCTTCCCTCCCGACCCCATCGGACAGGTTCGCGTTCGAATCCTCACTGCCGATGCGGTCGCCGACCTGCGCGGACCGACCGTGTGCGAAGTCGTGAGCGTCGTGCGCGTCGCAGAGATACTGGATGACCTCGGCCCTGACCCACTCGTCGACAGGAAAGGCGAGGAACGCTTTCTTGTGCGGGTCAAGCGCACCGCAACCCCCATCGGTCGCGCGTTGATGAATCAAAAGATTGTTGCGGGAATTGGGAACGTGTATCGCGCCGAGATGTTGTTTCGGGCACGATTGAACCCGTTTCTGGCGGCCAACGCTTTGCCTGACGAGAGCCTTCGCGCGCTCTGGCGGGACTGGGTAGGACTCCTCAAAATTGGCGTAAAGACGGGTCAGATGCTCACGATGGACGGGCTCACTCCTGCCCGAAAACGCGCCGCCCTCGCGAATCGTGACGATCGACACTGGGTGTATCGACGTGCCGGCCAACCGTGTCGCATGTGTGGAACGCCTATCGTGTTGGACATCATGGAAGCACGAAAACTGTATTTTTGTCCGACATGCCAAGGGGTAACCGCATGATGATTCGAAACGCTCTCGACCATGGTGTCTTGATCGACATCGAGGTGACGAATGGCGTGATCACGGCGATTATTCCAGCGACCGGAGGCTTTCACTCGGGAGATTTCGACGCCGAGGGCGACGAGGTTCTCCCTGGTCTGTGGGACGAACACGTTCACATTCGTTCATGGGCCCAGATGCGCACGCGGGCGAACCTTCTGCCCGCCAACGACTCCGATGCGGTCGTCGAAATACTGAGAAAGCACCCCGCTGACGGTGTCGAGCCGATAGTCGGTCATGGCCTGCGCTGGGCGTTGTGGACGAATCCACCACGCATGTCCGCACTCGACGCCGTGAGCACCACCAGGCCCGTCGTTGCGTTCAGCATGGATGTCCACTCGGTCTGGATCAACTCGGTGGCCGCGCGCGAGTTCGATGTCATCGACATCGCGGGGGAGTCGGGAATCCTCGTTGAACACGACGCGTTTCGAGTGCTCAGTCGGATGTCGGACATCGACGACGATGTGATGGACACCCTCATCGCTGAGGCTTTCACCGCGGCGAAAACTCAGGGAATTGTGGGCATCACGAGTTTCGAGATGGAAAGTCTTACTGACTGGGATCGCCGCATCGCCAAAGGAATTGATCTCATCCAGGTGCGGGCGAGCCTGTACCCCGAGCGCATCCACGAAGCATTCGATCGCGGATTGCGAACCGGGGATTCCCTCGGCGGTCAGGTCGAGATGGGTTTCCTTAAGGTCATCACGGACGGTTCAATCAACACCCGAACCGCATATATGCATGCGCCTTATGAAGGGGAAGCCTCGGCCGGTGTTCTCAACACCGAGGTGCCGGAACTCGAACGGCTGGTGCGCGAGGCAACCGACCACGGTGTCACCGCAGCCCTTCACGCGATCGGCGACAAAGCGAACACCGTCGTGATCGACACCTTTGAGAAGGTCGGTGTCGCTGGGCGAATTGAACACGCACAGATGGTCCTGCCCGAGGACGTTCACCGCATGGCGCAACTCGGGCTGACCGCGAGCATCCAGCCCGCACACGCCGTCGACGATCGCGACGTCGCCGAGAAACTGTGGGGGGACCGCGTCTCGTACGCCTATCCGATGAAGTCGTTCCTCGACGCTGGCGTAAACCTGATACTCGGATCCGATGCCCCCGTCGCACCGCTCGACCCGTGGCACACCATCGAGATGGCGACCGCGCGCACCGCTGACGGTCGGGCGGCATGGCATCCAAAGGAGGCGCTGACCCGCAGTCAAGCAATCAAGGCGTCGTCCCGGACGAAGATTGATGTCGGTCAGCCTGCCGACCTCATTTTTGTTGGTCCGGACGGAGTTATTCCGTTCGAATGAGTCTTGCTCCGGCGAGGTCAGCGGCGATAAGTATTGTTGCCAGCCCGCGGAACTTTGCTATTCCAAAATCAAAAGTTTTCATGGTTCATTCTCTCTATTCGAAGTTGATTCTGAAGGTCCAAAACATCTGTCTGACGTGGTTGGAGGATTATCCCTTTTTGGAATACCCGACATCCTCGACACACCATGTCAAAATCTCGAATACGGAGGTTTTCCATTTTGTTGTCTCGAAATTGACGGTCGACTCACCAGACGCAAGTGCTGCGGTAAAAGCGTCAACCGGAATTGCATAGTCGTTTGTAGCTTCAACAATTTCTGGGGGGGGCGAGCGCTTTAAGTCCATCCACGTAGGTCTTCATGGAATCGTATGTAGCTTGGTCGAATTCAGAGTTAACGAAATCGGGGTAGTCCAACATTTCGGGAGTCTTGGCGAATGCGGCACAGTACACCATGGGATCGGCTTGGATGGAGGGCTGGACGACGATGGCCGTTTCTTCCGGGCTAGGGGTAATTGCCGCTTCCGGCGCAGCCGCAGCGCAGCCTCCTAGCGAAAATAGCGTCACGAGGGCTGCTGCCGCGATTGCAGGAATTGATTTCTTCATTTTCTCTCTCTCTTTTTCTC
>CAIRWJ010000163.1 GCA_903882245.1 uncultured Microbacteriaceae bacterium
CGATCCCGACAAACGCGACCTCGAGGGGATTTTCCCCATCGGACATTTGTGGGCCTATTTCGTGCGCGTAGCGCATGTTCGCGAACGTCGCGAAGATTTGGAAATTTTCCAACAGCAAATGATCGGTAGGCCTTACTGGGATCGTGATAAGAGCGCCCTTGCCCTTGTCATGGCGTCGCGAGGAGTATTTCCCGTCGGTGTCGGCAACGATCACCACCGGCTCAATCTCGCGTTTAAGTTCAATCGAATCGGCGTCACAACGGGACTTTCTTACGGAGAATACATCGGCGCTGAAGGCGAACATATGACCGAAAAGTCTTTTGCCCGCTTTAACTTCAGTCCACCCACATCAGTACCGTTTAACATCAGCACCGTGGACTTCTCCGCTACGGTTTCTGATCTTCGAAATCAGTTTCGCGCAGATTTCGCCAAGCGCCTCGCGGAACGTTATGTCATACCGAAGATTCGCGCATTTTCAGCGCAAAGAGGTTTCCAGAAACTGTCACGCTGGCGCAGATCGGCTGAGCTATTCGGCCAGGCGTTTCGCTCGCTGTTTTAGCCGGTCACTTATCTAAAGCGTGCGTCCCGTGTCGCGCGAAACTGGGCGTCGCAGACTACTTGGTGACGCCGTTGAGGGCGTCGCGCAACGCGACTGCTTCCTCATCCTTTAGCGAGAAGACAAGGCGCCCTCCACCTTCAGCGGGGACCTTGACAATGATGAGGTCGCGCTTCTCTCGAATCGCTTCCATGGGGCCATCCCCCGTGCGTGGCTTCATGGCGGCCATGGTGATGCTCCTTCAGATAAGACGTTTCCTCCATTTTAGTGCCCATTTCCGCGTCAAAAAATCACGGGGGTGTCCAATCGGAGCCTTCGACGGACCAGAACCATTTCACCCAGAAAAATTGACCGACAATTCCGACAGTCACCGCGATGAGCGGGAGGGTGCGATTTCGCGCAATAACTCCGGCAAGCGGGAATATTGGGATGAACAAGCGGAAAATGCTGGATTGAGGGAACAAGACCATAACGAGGTAGACGACATAGGACGTGGTCCACGCGAGAGCCACCACCCCGAGTCGACGCGTTGCTGGCAGTGTGGCGACAATCAGCGCACCCAAACCAAGTGCGCCGATGACCCACGGCGCTCCGTCGTGGAACCACCACACAGCGGAATCCCACCAGCCCGTTCCCCAGCCGCGCTCGTTGTTGCCGATGTAAGGCCGACGCCACGCCAATTCTGTGTCGAGGTACGCGGTCTGCCGACCGGTCACCAACCACGCGATGGCGGGCCATGCGATTGCCGACAGACCAGCGAGTCCGACGAGACCGACGAGCGCACCGCGATTTAGTTGCTCACGCCATGCCAGCACCGCGACAATGACCACCGTCAGCGCGAGCGGGACTCCAACGGGTCTCGTGAGCGCCGCGAGCGGAATGAACAACGCAGCCAACAACCAGCGACGTTCGGCCAGTCCGACCATGACCACGGCAAGAAACAACATGCCGAGCGATTCCGCGTATCCAACCTGGTAAATCGGGGCGACGGGTGCAAAAGCAATCACCGCGAGCGCAGCCAGCGACGCCGAATCACCGATGATGCGACGGAAGAACCGGTCGGCAACAACAATAAACAAGGCGAACGAAAGGGTTGATAAGACGACGGAAACTATTGCGAATGGCGCACCAGTCAAGGCCATCAACATTCTTACGAGGATGGGGTAAACGGGCATGAACGCCCACGCATTCTCGCCCACCCGACCGCCATCGCCGATGGGCAACTCTGCTGGATACCCCGTTTCGGCAATGATCCGGTACCAGTGGGAATCCCAGATTCTCGAGAACTCGAGCAGGTCGGGCTTCTCAGCGGTCCACGGATTTTCCGCTTGGCCGTTCGCGAACCACAACATCATTCCGGTCGACACTAGTCTCGACGCAATGATGATGGCTACCAGAGCAAGCCATCGCGACGCTCTCACGAGGGCGATGGGTCTCGCCACTTCTAGCGCGTGGGGAACGGGCGTGCCGCTGGGCCGGTGTAAACCTGCTGCGGACGACCGATTTTGGTCGCTTCATCCCGACGGGCCTCGCGCCAGTGTGCGATCCAGCCGGGAAGGCGCCCGATGGCGAACAGCACGGTGAACATCCTCGTCGGAAAACCCATCGCCTTGTAAATAACTCCGGTATAGAAATCGACGTTGGGGTATAGCTGTCGTTCCTGGAAGTACGGGTCCGCCAGCGCGATTTGCTCGAGCTCCTTGGCGATATCGAGAAGCGGGTCGGTCACGCCGAGTTGGTCGAGGATCTCGTCCGCGCTCTCTTTAACGAGGCGGGCGCGTGGGTCGTAATTCTTGTACACGCGGTGCCCAAATCCCATGAGCTTAATGTGTTCGTCTTTGTTTTTTACTCGTTCCACAAACTTGGCAACACCTTCGCCTGAATCTTGAATCTTGCCGAGCATCGACAAGACGGCTTCATTCGCGCCGCCGTGCAACGGACCGCTGAGTGCGCTGATGCCGGCCGAAATGGAGGAGAAGATTGTGGCGTCGGTCGAGCCGACCAGACGGACAGTCGACGTCGATGCGTTCTGCTCGTGGTCCGCGTGCAGGATTAGCAAACGATCGAGCGCTTTCGC